>JAIBAP010000074.1 GCA_019695115.1 Caldilineales bacterium
CCGTCGTAAACGGCATCCCTGACCTCATTCCTCATCCTTTTCTATCGCTTTTGTAAGGTTCAGAACCGCAATACCGAAATCGCGGCGCTTCAACTCGTCACCGAGTTACCGGAAACTAAAGAATAACTAATTACCAATTACGACTTCTCGCATAGCAGCGATCAATCCGTCGATCTGCTCGGTATGCAGGCGATAGCTGGCGCGGTTGACGATGAGGATGGCCTGGGAATCGAGGATGGTGCGGCGCTCGACCAGACCGTTGGCGTGCAGTGTGTCGCCGGTCTCGACCATATCGACGATGAGATCGGCCAAATCCACCAGCGGCGCCAGCTCGACCGAGCCGCTGAGCACGATCAGTTCGGCGGAGATGCCGCGCTGGCGGAAGAAGGCTTCGGTGAGGCGCGGGTATTTGGTAGCGACGCGGGGGTTGGTCTCCAGGCGCAGGGGACGGTCGGGGCGGGCGGCGGGGGCGGCCACGCTCAGGCGGCAGAAGCCGAAGGGCAGGCGCAGCGGCTCGAAGACATCGGCCCCGCGCTCGCGCAACACATCCAGCCCGGCGATGCCCAAATCCGCCGCGCCCTGCTCGACGAAGACCGGCACGTCCATGGGCTTGGCCATGATGTAGTTCAGGCTGGCGTCGGTGCTGGGCGCGACCAGGCGGCGGCCGGTGTCGGCCAGGGGCAGGGGCCAGCCGGCGCGTTCGAGCCAGATGAGGGCGTCATCGGTGAGGCGGCCTTTGGGGAGGGCAAGGGTGAGGCGGGAGGCGGGAGGCGGGAGGCGGGTTTCGTTCATGGTCACGTCCTCCAGCCTGCCAACCAGTTGGCCCGCGCCACAGGCTGCATGTCGCCAGCCCCATCTTCGATGCGAAGGAAGCCATCGCAGGTGCAACGCACGGCGCGCGGGGCGAAGTTTTCCGGTTCCGGGCCGAGGGCGAGGGCGACGACGAGGCCGGCGGCGCGAGCCTCGGCGGCCAAGCGCACGTAGTCGCCACAGGCGCAGGGATAGACCAGCAGGTCGGGTGCAGGTTCGGCGGGCGGGCCGGCTTGCCGCGTCCGGGCCAGGAGGATGCGGTCGAGGTAGAAGGCGCAGCCGACGGCGGGTTGGGCCGGGCCAAAGTGCCCGATCAAGTTGTCATAACGTCCACCGTTCACGACCGCAAAGCCAATTTGCGGTGTGTAGGCTTTGAACGTGATGCCGGTGTAGTAGTCCATCCCGCGCACATCGGCCAGATCGACGGCAAAGTGCGTCTTGACACCGTAGTGCTCCAGCCGGGATTCGACCGAGCGCAGGCGGTCGATGGCCGCGGTCATGGTGCTGTTCCGGGTCAGGGCCAGCGCCCGGCCGAGCACGCCGGCGCCCTGCGGTCCGGCCAGATCGAGCAGGCCGAGCACGGCCGCACGGTCGCCGTCGGGCAGGTGCAGGTCGGCCACGAAGGCGGCCAGGTCGTCCCGGCTTTTGCGGTCGAGGGCTGAGTGCAGCGTTTGCACAGCGGTGGGCGGCAATTGCAGATGTTCGATCAGGCCGTGGAAGTAGCCGAGATGGCCGAGGGTGAAGCTGAATTCCGGCAATTCCAACGCGGCCAGGCCTTGCACGGCGAAGGCCAGCACCTCAGCATCGGCGTCGGCGCTGCCGGCGCCGATCAGTTCGATGCCCGCCTGCCAGAATTCGCGCTGGCGGCCGGCGCGCGGTTCTTCGTAACGGAAAGCTGGGCCGCTGTAGAAGAAGCGCAGGGGCAGGGGCTGGTCGAACAATTTCGAGCCTGCCAGCCGGGCGGTAGGGATGGTGAGGTCGGGGCGTAGAGCCAGGGCGCTGCCGTCGCGGTCGATGAAGCGGTATAGTTCCTCGGCCAGCTGCGCGCCGGCCTCGGAGGCCAGAGTTTCGGCGTACTCGAAGGTGGGCGGGATGACCTCGACATAGGCCCACCGCCGACCCAGTTCCCGCAAGCTGGCTTCGGCCCGCCGCCGGGCAACGGCGGCGGCGCCGAAATAGTCGGCGACGCCGCGAGGGATGGCGGGGGGATTGGGGAGTGGAGATCGGAGATCGGAGATCGGAGATCGGGGGTCCATCGTCTATCGTGGAACAACAAAAAAGACTAGCGGGGTCGCTAGTCTTTGCGGGGTGAGAGGGGTTGGTGGCCGTGGCATGACGCCCGCGGTGAGAACTCTCACCCGGTCAGTCGTGATGGTGGCTGGAAAACTGGAGCATGGCGGGACTATAGCAAGGGCGGGGGCGATCTGTCAAAGACGCTCAGTGGCTGGAGAATAGGAAGGCGTCGTCAGTCTGGCTTTCGGACAGACGGAGCGGGAAAGCGGGCGGCTCGATTTGCGGTCAGGGCCGGATGGTGCGAGAATGCGCCGATAACCCGGCAGACGGGCGCGCGTGCCGGGTTTGCTCTCAGCGCAGGATGAGTCGTTCACACACTTGGCCGTATTGGTGAGATATGCAGAGTATGCCGGACAAGCCGCGGCAATTGGCCTGGTCCGTGAGGTGTTCAACTCCGTAGCAGCCATGAATCCGTCGAAGAACGCTGCCACGTACTGGCAGGCAGTCAACCGGACGTTTGTCAATGCCGATGGGAGCATTCGCGACCTTTGGCGTGAAGAAAAAATCGCCTCTGTCGAATCCATCGAATTGGCTCGTGAGGAAGCCCTGCGGTTTCTGGCCGCAGAACGTGAGCGAATCATGAGGCTCACACGAGATGAGGCTATTCGCGAAGTCCTGCAATGGCGCAAGATTGAGAATAGGATAATTGCCGTCCAATCAGTGACCGATAACAATTTGCTGGCAGCAGGTTGAATGCAATGAATGACGCTTACATTGACCGGATTACCTTGGCGGATTGCAGGGATCATCTGCCTTTGCTGGCCGATGAGAGTGTAGAACTCTTTCTATCCGACATTCCGTACGGTATTAGCCTCGATGATTGGGATGTTCTCCACAACAATACGAACTCCGCCTTGCTTGGCCAATCTCCGGCGCAGGTTGGAAAATCTGGTTTCAAACGGCGAGGCAAGCCGATCAATGGATGGTCGCAGGCCGATCGGAACATGGGAAAGGAATACGAAGAGTGGTGCTTATCTTGGGCACAGATGGTGCTCCCGAAGCTCAAGAGCGGTTCCTCGGTATTCGTCTTTGGTGCACGTCGCACGATTCACCGCGTAGTCAATGCCTTTGAGGACAGTGGTTTCCTGCTCAAGGATATTCTTGCCTGGAAGAAGGATTCGGCCCACCACAGGGCACAGCGCGTCAGCATCGTCTTTGAGCGTAGAGGATTGAAGGATGCTGCACAGGCCTGGCATGGTTGGCGACTTGGAAATCTGGCGCCCATTTATGAACCTATTGCCTGGTTTATGAAGCCTTATCGAATTGGCGGCACGATTGCCGACAACATCCTTGAGCACGGTGTTGGAGCAATGAATATCGAGGATTGCCAGTTACAGGGTGCAAATCCGACGAACATCCTTGAATTCGGCTTCCAGAAACAGGAGGAGCGAATCCATGAAGCCCAGAAGCCTCTGAAGTTGATTCAGTTCCTGATCAGGTTGATGACAAAAGAAGGGCAGACGGTGCTTGATCCCTTTATGGGAAGTGGGACAACAGCAGTGGCTGCCAAACAACTGAAGCGCCATTTCATTGGTTTCGAGGTCGTGCCGGAGTTCCACGCCCGTGCTCTCGATCGGCTTGATCATGAAACAGCAACTCCGTACTTTTCTGAATCCAGGACACTCCAGCCGATGCTGTTCGAGAAGCCCATGGGGGAATACGAGAGCCAACAAGTTGCTGCACCCGATCGTGGCCGGTTGACGCTCCGAAGCGGCAGACAGGCTTTGCGCTAGTCGGGCAAGTACAGGGGCGTGGATCACTGGTAGGACGCGGTTGACAAGCAAGCGCCAGCGGCATAGACTCTGCCCATGCCGCATCCACATCTTCCGCGCTGTCAACCGAGGAGTTGAACCAATGACGAATACGACTCTGAGCTTTCTTGGCGACCGTTCGACCTGGCAGGGGGCGAAGGTTGCCCTCGATGATATTCACGGTCTTTGGGGCGGGAGGCGGGTCGTCGTTCAGGGCGACGGCGTTGCCTTCGTCACTCAGGTCGATCTCGCCCAGGAGGAGCAGATCTTTCGCCTGGCCTTGGGCGTCGAACGGGCGCTGCGCGTGTTCGATGTCTGTGTCGGGAATGACATCCTCGCCATCGTCTTTCCGCCCCACACACCGGTTCCTGACGAAGTCAGCACCCGGCTGGAGATCACCAACCCGGCCGGGCAGAGCCAGACGGTGACGCATTGGGCCAATGGGCCGGTGGATTATCGCTTCGAGGAGGCGCGGGCGGTGTTGACGGTGGTGGCAGACAATATGGAGCAGTTCCAGCCGGCCGCCCTCCCGCGGCCCGAACCGCCCCCGGCCCCGGTACAGCCGGCGCCGGCCGCACCCCCTGCTCCACCCTCGCCCGAGCGCCTGCTGGCGGCCATCACCGGCTATTTCCAGGCCGAGAAGTGGTCATTCGAGAGAGTAGCCGACCGGCCGGTGCTGCGGCTGCCGTTTCAGGGCAAGAACGGCAAGTGGACGTGCTATGCCCAGGTGCGCGTGGCTGTGGGACTGGAGCAGTTCCTGTTCTACTCGGTCATGCCCCTCAACGCGCCCGAGCCAAAACGCCAGGCCATCGCCGAGTTCATCACGCGCGCCAACTATGGCATGGCCCTCGGCAATTTCGAGCTGGACTTTTCGGATGGCGAGGTGCGCTACAAGACCAGCATCGACGCCACCCATATCGACCTGATGCCCGCCTTGATCAAGCCGATGGTGGTCACCAATTATCTGATGATGGACAAGTATTTCCCAGGACTGATGTCGGTCATCTATGCCAATGTCAGTCCTGCCGAGGCGGTGAAGCAGATCGAGGGGTAGGTGCAGGGTGGGGGGGCTGCCAACGCTTTGCGCAGTTGGCAGCCCCCGCAGGCGGTTCTCAGTGGAGGATGACCGGCAAGAAGACGGGGCCTTGCACCGCCGGGCGCGATTCACCGGCCACCGGCTTGCCAAAGCTGACCGCGTAGGAACCGGCGGCTGCCTGCCCGCTGCTGTGACGCACCTCGACCGCAACCACTTCGCTCGGCATGAGGTCGAGGGCCAGCGTCCAGTAGCCATCGTAGTCCATCGGCCCGGTCCGATACTCCTTCGTGCCGGCGCCGGTGGTGACGCGCACGATTGCGTTCATGTTCTGGCTGAAGCGGCTCAGGCGCAGGATGTAGCGCTGGGTGGCGGCAGTGACGCTGGCGCTTACGCCCGTCGTCTTGGGGTCGTCGGTCAGCGGCTGCGGCGAGGTAAGGCGGAAACGGTCTACATCGCCGGCGCCGTCGATGCGGCCTGGCATGTCGCCGTTGTCGGCTGGAATGTCGGTAGCTGTATTGACAGTGTTACCGTGGTCGTCGTGCCTGAAGTCCTCGACAAGGATCTCGATGGTGGCGAAGCGGTCGAAGTCGTCGGGAACCGGCGTGGTCTCGATCTCGCCAACGTCGGCCAGGCCTGCCTGGGTGAAGATGGCTTTGCCGTCGATGTTGTCGAAGACGATCGTGACGTAGTAATCGCCCGGTTGGTCGTAGGGCATGATGGCCGTGTAGAGGCCATCATCGGCGGTGTCGTCGGGCGCTACGCCGTTGTCGCGAAAAGTCAGGTCGGCGAAACCGCCATCGGGTTTCTCCACCCAGGCTTCGACGCCGGCCCTGGCAATGCGTTCGACCTTGCTCAATTCGGCCACCAGCACGACTTCTTGCGGGTATTGGATGAACTTCCCGGCCGGGCTTGAGACGGTGGCCTGGTAGGTGAAGCCATCGAGGGCGTAGCCGGTGGCCTCGTAATCGACGGCGCGCTCGGAGCCGATGGCGTCGATCTCCAGGCGCCATTCGCCGGGTTCGGGTTCGCTGATGCTGAAGAAGCACAGGGTGTCTGTTTCGTCAGAGTCGCATTGCGGCGGGTCGCTTTCCTGGTCTGATGGATCGAGAAGAAGAAGTTCCGCCCCGCTTTCCGCGCCATCATAGAAGACGGCGACCTCCAGCTCATCCAGTGTGGCATCGACGAAGATGGGGGTCGAGAAAGGTGCGCCTGGCGCGACGGTGAGGTCCTGGGAGGTCCCCAGATCGACATCCAGGATCGGCGAGGCTTCCTGATCGACATCGTTGAGGGCATCGAACAGCTCGCTGGCTTCGGCATCCTCTGTCTCCGCTCCTGCCGCCGTGGGGATGGTAAAGCCGCCGGCGCCGATGGTGGTGTAGGTGCCGACGAAGGGCCGCATCAGCTCGAGCGAATTGCTGAAGAGGTCGTTGGGCTTGTTCGTAGCCGCGTAGTTGAAGACATGCAGCGGCACATTGCCGTGTTGGTTGGGGACTTTCTGGAAGATGTGGGGGTCGGTTTGGTCGGTGTAACCGCCGTCGATGATCACAAAGACACCGCGATCGATGATGACGGCGTTGTTGGCGGCCTGGGCGAGGATAGCTAGCGCTGCCTGGTCGGCGGCATCGATCTTGCGGTCATTGACGCCCGCTTTGGCCTGGATCGTGTCGATCTGGTTTTTGATGGCGGCGCGGGTGGCGGGGCTGTCGATGGTTGTAAAGGCCTGCACCACTGTGTGGACATCGGCAAAGGTGAGGATGGCGATTTGGTCGCCCTGGTTGGCGCTGTCCACATAGTTCTTCAGCGCCAGCTTGGCGCTTTCCAGCTTGTTGTCGGCCCCCATGTCGGCGGAAACGTTGATCAGGAAGATGCGCTGCTTGGTGGTGGTGGCGTTGGCATCGGCCCAAACGATGTTGAGCGAGGCGCGCGCCGCCGACTGGTTGGCAGGAAGCTCTACGCTGGGGTCCTGACCGGCGGGCGGTTGTTTGGCGGCCAGGTCGGGCCAGTAGATGCGCTGGCCTCGCTGCGCCTGCGGGTCATCGTTGGGCGAGCGCGCCACCACCTCCCACCCGCTGGCCTGGAAGGAGCGATAGTGGGCGGTTTGGGTGCGGCCGGCGGCAGCGGTTGATTTGGGCGTGGAGAAGTTGAGGGCGGCGAAGTTGATGTCCTGTCCGGCCGCACACATGATCGAGCACGGGGTGGGTGGTGTGTCGTTTGCCTGCGGCGAACCGGGGTCTGTGCTCCCCCTGTCGGCGGCGTACTCATCGAGGACGCCATACATGTAGTGTCCCCATTCATGGATGAGGGTGTTGACGAAGAAGCCACGCTGGGCGGGATTGGCGAGCGACAGGTCGCCGAAAATCGTGTCGCCCATGAAGACGGTGCCGCGCCCTTTGCCATAGCCGTTGGTGGTTGCACGCGGCTGCGCTTCCGCGGCAGCCCAGAGGATGTCGGCGCGGTCGGAGAAGCGCCCGTTGTCGTAGATGGTGATGGTGCGGACCTTGTGGGCGCCGTTGCTGGCTTCGTAGAGCGCATCGGCGAAGAGCTGCAAGATATCCACATAGGGCTGGCGTTCCGCCTCGGTTGCGGCCGTCTTGTAGAGCGATACAGTCAGGTCGATCAGCCGGGCATTGTCATTGGGCGCGGTGGGCGGCGGCGGCGGCGGCACAATCACCGGGATGGCTTCGGGCTTGGCGAGCTGTTCGACTTCCTGGGCGCTGAGCGCCCGCTGATAGATGCGCAGGTCATCAAGGAAGCCCTGCCACGGGCTGAGTCCGTTTCCTTCCAGCCCGATCCCCAGCCCATTGCCGCCCCCGGGCGGCGCCGTCTGGTTGGTCTGCACCTCTTTGCCATCCATATACAACCGATTGGCTCCGCCGTCCCAGGTGTAGGCCACGTGCACCCACCTGCCCAGCGGCATACCGCCGCCAGCGATGGTGGGGTACAGTATCAGTTGGCCGCTGGGCGAGACGCCGAACCAGGGTGCGTCGTCGCCGAATTCGAAGATGGTGCGCCAATTGCCCCAGGCGGCGGCATCGTTGCGCACCCAGGCCGCCAACGAATAAGGCCCCGCCGGGGCATTGCGGGCCACGGTGACGCGGTCGTTGGCGCCATCGAACTGGGCCGCCTGACCCAAGCGGCCCGCCACGCCCGCCGTCGGGCAGGCGGCCCCTGCACAGGCGCCGTTGGCGCCATTGCCAGAGCTATCGGCGAATGCGGTGGCGCCTGCGTTTTCGTCGAACTTGAGCCATAGGACCGGGCCTGGCAGGTCTTGAGCCAGCGCCGGTCGCGGCAAGAGTGAGAGCAAGAAGCTGATGAGCAGGATCAGACTACCGGCAGCGCGGCGAGCCTTGAAACTGCGCGTTGAGGTTGACATATGCGGTTTTTTCCTTGAGTGTGGGTGGTGGGTGTGGGACCCAAAAGCCAATAAGGTTGCGGATCATAGGGGAGGCAGGGTCTCCTGTCAAAGTCAGGGCGCCCAGCCCGCCCAAAGGGGAATGCGCCGCACCTTCCCGGTTCGGTTGGCGGCGATCAGCGCCGGCGGCCCCGCCCAAACGCCAGATAGGCGCCCTGCACCGCGCCCACCACGGCGCCGATGATGAATCCCCGGATCAGCCACCCCAGATAGCTGAACAGGCTGACCATCCTATCCCAACCCAGGGCGTTGTTCAAGCCATTGTACATCGCCTCCCCGACGGTGTGGCCGAGGAATTGGATGACCTCTTCGTATCCGGTTGTACTCATGGCGCGCCACGCCAGCTTCATGCCAAGCAGCAAGGCAGCAGCCACAAGGGGCGTCCAAGCGATGCCCCAGGTGGGGTGCAGGCCGCGCCACAGCGTCAGGGCTTGAAGCAGACCCACAGTGACCAGGAAAGTGAGGAAGTAGCGGGGCGTCTGATCAAGGTTGACGTCCTTCAGCAGGACGAAGGCAAGCATCACCCCCACCCCGGTGGCAGCCACCCAAAGCGCGCGGTTGGGAATCAGGTGAGAGAGTTTGGGGGCCTGCCAGGCAGCCATGACCACCCCGATTACTAACCCGCCCAGAGGTGCTTCCCAGGTCCAATCGGTGAGGGGGCCACTGATCCAGGCCGCCAACGGCCAGCCGAGGGCGGCGCCGATGATGCTCAACAGGAGGAAGCTGCCGATGAAACGCCCGCGTTCAGAGGCGTTCAGCAGCGGTACGGATGGCGAACGGAACAGGGCCGCCATCAGGCTGACGAAGGCCAGCGCCACCGTTGCATCCGGGGCCGCGGTCACAGGGGCGGATGGGGTTGGGATCACGGCAGGCGCTGGCGTCGATGGTGGGGTGGGGGGAGGGGGTTTGTGATCGGCAGCAACAACGACCGCTGGCTGGGTTTCGGCTCCCTCTGGCCTGGAGGGGGGTGCAGTGCGCGCCGGTGCTGGCTTTGGCGCCGATGGAACAACGACCGCCGGAGCAGTGGAGACACGCCGGCTGGCTACGGCCAGGGTCTGGATGAAGTCGGTTGCCGTCGGAAAGCGGTCGCCGGGCTGTTTGGCCAGGGCGGTCAGGATGCCGCCGGAGACGGCGGCGGGCAGGTCGGCGCGGATGGCAGCGGGTGCAGGCGGATCCTTGTGCATGTGTGCATACATGACCTGGGCGCTGCTGCCGCTAAAGGGCACCTGGCCCGTGAGCATGTGATAGACGACGATGCCCAGGGCATAGATGTCGGTGGCCGGCCCCACCTCTTGGGAGCGATCGATGTCGATTTGCTCCGGCGCCATGTATTCGACTGTGCCCACGATAGCGCCGCTGCGCGTGAGTTCAGTATGTTGGGACAACGCCTTGACCAGACCAAAATCGGTCAGCAGCGGGCGCAAGGCGCCGGTGCGGGTCTTATCGAGCAGGATGTTGGCCGGCTTCACATCGCGATGCACCAGCCCCTGGCTATGGGCTTCATCCAGCGCGTCGGCAATGGGGGCCAACAGTGCGACGGCCTCCGCCAGCGGCAGCGGACCCTGCGCTTGCATAGTGGCCTGGAGCGCGCCTGCCGTCACCAGTTCCATGGCGATGAACAATTGACCCTCGACTTCGTCGATTTCGTAAATGGCGACGATATTTGGGTGGCGCAGATGGGCGGCTACCCGCGCCTCCTGCTTGAAACGGGCGACAAACTCCGGATCCCAGAGCAGGTGGGGGGCCAGCACTTTCAGCGCCACGTAGCGGTCAAGGACCGTATCGCGCGCCCGGTAGACGGTGGCGAAGCCGCCACGGCCGATGGATTCAAGGATCTCGTACTTCCCAAGCCTGCGAACAGGATCAGCCACATCGACCTCCGTCAATAGAAGGGGAATCGTCGCCTGGCGCGCCCTCGCCGGTCTTGCCCTGGCCGTCGCCTCTGCCCACAAAGAGCCAGGTCTACGGGCCTTTCATGATCGGTTCGAGCACGATGGCGCCGGCGGTAGACTAGCAGGTTTGCCGCGGCTGGTCAAGAATGCCTTTTTGTGACTGCTCAGCCTGTCTGGATTGTTGCCACGAATTGCACGAATTTGACGAATTTTGCTTGTGATCATTCGTGTAATTCGTGGCAGAGGCTGAGTAGTTACCGTCCATCATCCTTGACCGAACCACTGATTCCGAAGTGACTTCAGTTCAGAAGGGTAGGGTGCAGGGCTGAAGCAAATCCGACAAAAGTCGGCGACAGCGCCATCATCATCCCCTATGCTGTCACCAACTGCCTGTCTCATTGTTGGCAGGTTTCAGGCAATCGATCCCATCAAGACATGGAGCATGCACTGTGAACAAGCAAACCTTGGCTGCGCGCTTGGCCGTTATGACTCAGGCCGAACCGAAGGAAGAGGCGGCGCTGCGGCGACTGTGCCTTCGGGCTTTGTCACCCCACGGAGAGAGGCCGGCGCGATGAATCTCTACTTTTTGATGACTGCTTTGTTTCTGGGGATGGCAACGCTGGTTGCCGCTGACGCGGCGCTGACCAGCTTCTCCTTGCTGCCCTGGTTCAACGGACTGCGCTGGTTGCGCGTTCATTTCATCACGCTGGGAGCTGTCACCGAGGCGCTTTTTGGGTTGCTGCCGATGGTCGTGGCCATCCGCGCCGGCCTTCCCCGGCCCAAGTTCCGCTGGGACATCTGGCTCTCCCTCAACCTGGGTCTGCTGACGCTGCTGGTGGGCATCCCCATCGTCAACCAGACGCTCATTTTGGCCGGCGGCGCGCTCATTTTTGCGGCGACGACCTTGCTCCTGGTGCAGCTGCAACGGATGCGCCGTCTCGCGCCACCGTCAGCGCCCGCTTCTGCGAGCGGCGCCGGCCGCAAATTCTACATCGCCGGCCTGGGCTATTTCCTGGTCGGCATCATCGTGGGAACCGGGCTATGGCTGGGCTGGAGCGATTGGTTGCGCATCCAGACGCCCATCGAGGTGCACATCCATGCCAACAACTGGGGACTGTTGTCGCTAGTCTTCGCCGGTCTGTTGGTGGATATGTTTCCGACCTGGGCAAAACGGCCGTTGGCCTGGCCGCGCTCCATTTCTGCCATCTTCTGGATGTTGACCTTGGGCGCCCTGGGCTTGGTGCTGGGGCCGTGGGTCAAGTCCGAACTGTTTTCTGTGCCCGGCCTGCTTCTGTTTCTGGCAGCCACTTTCTGGCTGTTGCTCAATGTGATCAAGCCTCTCCGGGGCGACAAGGCCATCTGGTCTCAACCGGGCATCTGGCACCTGTTGACGGCCTATATCTGGATTGTGGCGCCGGTGTTGGTGGCGCCGCTGATCCTGCTGAAAGTGCCCGGCTTTCCCGGCGCCGGCATCGAGCAGAATGCGCCACAGGCCCTCATCTACGGCTGGGTGCTACAGTTCGGTTACGCTGCCATCGGCTTCTTCTTCCAGCGCCTCTTCCTGCCAGATCAACCGGCCAGGTTGGGCGGAAACTGGCTTAGCCTGGCTACCGGGCATCTTGGCGGACTTTTCCTCTGGGCCTCTATCTTTGTCTCCGCTTACCAGGGCGTCCTGCATGGCACGGCCTATGTGCTCTGGACGATTTCGTTCATCCCCATCGTCGGGTCATGGTGGCGGACTGTGCGCCAGGGGCTGGCTTCCTTGCCGGAACGTACGATTGCACTCGATGCAACAGGTCCATAAGTCGCTAGTGCCCCAGGCGCTCGTGCCGGCGTGAGGTGTTGAAAATACCCGTTGGGGTGGTCAGCCCATCCAGTTCGGCCACCAGCGAGAAGGTGAGGGCGTCGTACACCCGCACCTTCTCGCCCTGCCAGTCGCTGATGTAGACGAAGCGGCCATCGTCCGTCAGCTCGGGGTGCAGCGTCTGCACCCCCTCCTCGATGACGTGGACGACCGCGAAGTTCTGCTTGTCGATGACGTAGATGCGGTTGGGTGAGGCCGCAAACATGGTATCGGCCCAAACGTAGGGGTTTTGGTCGTGGGCGCGGACGAAGAGACCGGGGCCGGTGGTGGGGATCTGCGCTGCGATCTGGTTGGTGGCTAGGTTCCAGATCGTCACCCGGCCCTCGCCAGCGTGGACGGTGGCCCCGTATTCGGCCCCATTGGCGCTCCACACCGCGCCGGAGCCGGGGTGTGGGGTGTCACCGGTGGGGATGCAGGTGACGCGCGTCCAATTCACGACGTCGATCACGGCCATGCAGTCGTCGTCCTGAGCGGCCAGATAGAAGCGGCGGTTGTCGGGACTGAGAAAACCATCGTGCAATTGACGGCCAACGTTTGCCAGCGCCGCGATGGGGAAGTCGGGCCGGCTGAAGTCGATCCGCCAGACCTGCCCCGCTTCTTTGAGGGCGATGATGAAATAGGGGCCGGCCAGGTCGGGGGCCACATCGCTGGTGATGGCCACGCGGGAGGGCGTCCAGTGGCCGTCGGGGTCGTAGCCTTCGGTCGCGATCACTTTCAGCGGCTGGAGGGTGTGGGCGTCGAGGATGACGGCGGTGGGCGGCGCGTAGTTGCCGGCGATCAGGTAGCGGCCATCGTCCGCGATCGCCAGCCCGCGGCTATCCAGCCCTACGCGCACCGCGGTCACCGGTTGCAGGGTATAGAGGTCGATCCTGAACAGCCAGCCGTCGCGACCAATGTTGTAGGCCCAGCGGTTAGTGGTGGGGTCGAAGGCGTAGCCGTGCGCCCGGTAGCTGGCCGGAATGCGCCCCAGCAGGGTGTGGGTGTCGCCATCGACGACGGCAATGCGCCGCGCCTCGCGTTCGGTGATCAGCATCAAGTTGTCCAGGTTGCCATTATGCGTGGGCGCAGGGGGCAGGGTGGACTCGTCGACCAGGACGGCGCGGCTGGCCTCGATATCGGCCAGGGTCCAGGCTGGGCCGCTGCCTTCGGGCAGGCTGCGGAGATGGCCGATCAGCAGCCAGATCTCCTCGTCGGTCAGTCCCAGTTTTCCCCAGGCCGGCATGGGCGTGCCGGGGCGACCGTTCTTGATCGTATCGAAGTAGAAGCCGTCGTTCTCGCTCAGGCGGGCGGGGACCAGAGCCGGGCCGATGCCGCCTTCGCGGCGGGCGCCGTGACAGCCGGCGCAGGAATCGGCGTAGGCCTCGGCGGCGGAACGGCCCCCGAACCAGTCGGCGGCGCCGTTTGGCGACGCCACCACCGCCCCCTCGCCGCCCGCTGTTCCCGCGGCCGTGACCGTGAAGACGCCGGAGACGGCCGGCCGCCAGCCAAACTGGCCGCCCGGCGGCAGTTCGGGCGAGACGATGACGCCCTGGCCGCCGGCGATGGTGACGGGCGTGGTCTCGCCGTTCTCCCATATCACCGTCTGCCCGATTTTCACGGCCAGGGTGTGCGGCGTGAAGGCGCCATCCTTGAGCAAGATGTTGTGCCTCCTGCCAGAGACCAGCCGCGGCAGAAACGCGACCTCGGCAACTCCGGCCTGGGCGGTGGCGAGGGCATCGACCGGGCCAATCGTAAGCAAGGCCAGGAGCAGGAGCAGGATCGTCCGATAACGTGTGATCGACATGGCGCCTCCGTGTAAGCCGGATGACTATAAAGCATGGCTTGCCGCCAGCGCAAGCTGACAACGGCCGTTTGGACAGCCTCTGGCATTGCGCCGGAGGGGGATTTGCGCTACCATCCGTGGCCTCTGCCCACCGAATCGGAGCCGAAAATGGCTGCACCACGCTTCGGCTTCACCCGCTCACACCCACGGAGACCCTCCCATGCCCATGTCCATCAATCGCAAAAGCAAGACCGTCGCCGACATCCTCGGCCGCGCTGCCACCGACCCGGCCTTCCGCACCCTGCTGCTGACGAACCCCGCCGCGGCCCTGGCCGGCTACAGCCTGACCGATGAGGAGCGGGCGGCGCTCTCGGATCGCGAGACTGTGTTGTCGTTGTTGCAGTAGGCTCGAATTCGTTTCCGGACACGGATTTCACGGATAAACACAGATCGAGAGTGATCAAATCCGTGTTTATCCGTGTCGATCCGTGTCCGGATACTGGGTGCTAGAGTTAACGGCAAAGGAAGATGGCGATGAGCAATGCAAGCGCCTTTGTCGGCCGCGCCCGCCAACTGGCGCAACTCGACGGCTTTCTCAGCCAGGCCCTGGCCGGTCGCGGGCAGATATGCTTTGTCACCGGCGATGCCGGCGCCGGCAAGACGACGCTGGCGACCGAGTTCATCCGCCGGGCCGAGGGCCGGCAGCCCGACCTGGTGGCGGCTGTGGCCATGGGCGACCCCCAAACCGGGGCCAGCGACCCGTACCTGATTTTTCGGGAAGTTCTGGCGCTACTGACCGGCGATGTGGAGGCGCGTCTGGCCGAGGGCGCCATCACCCAGGAAGGGGCGCGGCGGTTGCAAGGGGCGTTGCGCACCTCTATCGACTGCCTGGTGGAGTTCGGACCTGATTTGATCGGCCTGCTGGTGCCGGGGGCGGGGCTGGCGGTGCAGCTGGCCAGGATCGGCATCGAGACCAGCAAGCGGGCGGGGCTGATGGAGCGACTGACCCAGGGGCCGGCAAGCGGCAGGGCGGAAACGGTCGGGCCGAAGAGTATCGACCAGGGCCAGATCTACGAGCAGTATGCCAAAGTCCTCACGGCCCTCTCGCAACACGCCCCCCTGCTCTTGGTGTTGGATGATTTGCAGTGGGCCGATAACGCCTCCATCGATCTGCTCTTCCATCTCACCCGGCGCATCGAATCCAGCCGCATCTTCATCATTGCCATGCTGCGCCCGGCCGAGATCGCTCTGGGCCGGGCCGGCGAGCGCCACCCTTTGGAACGGGTGATGAGTGAGGTCAAGCGTTATTATGGCGATGTGGTCATCGACCTGGATGAGGCCGCGGCCAGCGAGGGGGAGGCTTTCATCGACGCCCTGCTCGACAGCGAACCGAATCGCCTGGGGCCGGGTTTCCGCCGCGCCCTCTGGGAGCGCACCGGCGGCAACCCGCTCTTCGCCGTGGAGTTGCTGCGCGAGATGGAGGAGAAGGGCGATCTGGCCCGCGACGAGCAGGGGCGTTGGGTCGAAGGGCCGGGCCTGGATTGGTCGGCCCTGCCGGCGCGGGCCGAAGGCGTGATCGAATCCCGCATCAGCCGTCTGACCGCTGACCTGCTGGAGGCGCTGAAGCTGGCCAGCGTGCAAGGCGACGCCTTCACGGCCGAGGTGGTGGCGCAAATCCGGGAGTTGAACACCCGCGACTTCGTGCGCCAGCTGAGTAGTGAGCTGGAAAAACGCCATCGTCTGGTGGCGGCGCAGGGCCAGCAGCGGGTGGGCGAGCAGCGCCTCTCGCAATACCAGTTCCAGAATCGGCTGTTCCAGCAATATCTCTACGCCGGCCTCGACCCCACCGAGCGCGCCTATCTGCACGAGGACATCGGCCGGGCGCTGGAGGCGCTGTACGGCGAACGAGGCGACGAGATCGCGACGCGGCTGGCCTGGCATTTCGAGCAGGCCGGCGTGCCCGACAAAGCCCGTCGCTATTTGCGGCGGGCGGGGGAACAGGCGTCCGAGCGTTCGGCGCACGTCGAGGCGATTGACTACTTCACCCGCGCCCTGGCCCTGACGCCGGAAGCTGACCAGGCTGATCGTTGTGACCTGCTACTCGGTCGCGAGAGGGCGTATCATCTTCTCGGCCAGCGCCAGGCTCAGGCCCACGACCTGGATGCACTCGAACAGTTAGCCGCGGCGCTTGCCGAACCGGGCCTGCGGCTGCGCATTGGCTTGGAGCGATCCTACTACGCCGAGGCTGTGCACGACTATCCGGCTGCGCGCGCAGCCGCCGAGCAGTCCATCGCCTGGGCACAGATGGCCCAAGAATCCGAGGGAGAGATGGCAGCGCGGGTGCAATTGGGGTGGACGCTCTATCGCCAGTCCGAATATGCGGCCGCCATCGAGCAAGCTGAACAAGTATCAGCGATGGCGCGCGCCCGTGGCTCGAAGCCGATGCAGGCGGAAAGCCTGCGTCTGTTGGGCGTCTGCCACCAAGAGATGGGAGAGCTGGCATTGGGTCGTTCCTTCCTGGAAGAGGCGCTGCAACTGTACCAGGAGCAGGGGGATCGTCGGGGTGAAGGCAAAGTGGCGTCCAATATCGCCGTCAATATGCGCGGCGAGCATCGTTTTGTCGAGGCCAGACAGTGGTATGACCGGGCGCTGGCGATGGCTCGCAGCATCGGCGATCGGCGAAACGAGGCGATGATTCTCAACAACCTGGGCGTGCTCGCGATCAGCACCGGCGATGTTGCCGCCGGCCGTCACTTCTACGAGCAGGCGTCGGTCATCGCCCGCGAGGTGGGGGAACGCATGTCGCTGGGCGCGACCTGGGTCAATCTCAGCACCATCTGCCGCATGCAGGAGGATTTCGAGCAGGCCCTGGCCTATGCCAAGCAAGCGCTGGAGGTTTTCCAGGCCATCGGCACGGTCTATGGCGAAGGCCATGCCTGGATGCGTATCGGTCATGCAGATGCCGGCCTGGGTCGCCTGGACGAGGCCGTTGCGGCCTTCGCCAGCGCCCTCATGCTGCGCCGTCAGAGCGGTGAACACCAGGCGTCATTAGAGGCTTTGGCCGGGCTTGCCCGCACCCATTTGCTGCAAGGCGATACGGATCTGGCTATGAGCGATCTGGACGAGGTCTTGCAGCACATGGCCGCCAGCGGTGATTTCAAGGGGGCCGAGGAACCGCTTTGGATTTACCTGATCTGCTATCAGGTCTTGGCGGCCAACAACGACGCGCGCTCCGGCGATGTCCTGGCTGAAGCCTACCGGCAACTGCAGGAAGAGGCAGCCAAATTCGCTGACGACCGCACCCGCGCCCTGTTCCTGACCAACATCCCTCACCACCGTGAGATCATCAAGGCTGTCACCGGCGCTTATCCGGACGCACCGGCGTTGCAAGCCGAACCCACTCCCAACCCCGCCCCGAATCCGGCGCCAGAGCCTGCACCCGCACCTGCGCCCGACTCCTCGCTTGACGCTCCCCCGCCACCGGCTGCCAGTCCGCCCGCGGCGGCTGCGCCCGCGCCAACCCTCGCCCCTGCGCCTGCCTTCCGTTTCTCGGCTTGGGTGGAGGCTCTGCGCCGGCCGGCGGTTCTGCGCCCGGCTCTGGCCATCGCCGCTGGATTCCTCCTACTGATCGCGGTGGCCCTGCTGCTCGCGCGCTTCTCTGGCCCTGGCTCGGAATGCCCGCCCGGTTGCGCCGATGCAAGCCTGAGCGGGCGCAACTGGCGGGGCGAGAGGCTTGTCGGCGTCGATTTCAGTGGGGCGGAGTTGTATGGCGTCCGTTTCGAGGAGGCCGACCTCACCGCTTCCGTTTTCGTCAGCGCCACCCTCGCCGCCGCCGATCTGAGCCGCGCCAATCTGCGCGGGGCCGATCTGCGGGGAGCGAACCTGCGCGGGGCCAACCTGACCGGGGCCGACCTCACCTCCGCCGACCTGCGCGGGGCAACGCTGGTCGGGGCCGAGCTTACGAACGCCGACCTGACCGATGTCGACCTGGCCGGGGCCAACCTGGCCGCGGCCCAACTGGACGGCGTCATCCTGACCGATAGCCACCACGACGCCAGCACACGCTGGCCGCATGGCTTCACCCCAGAGGGAAATCAATGACAACTCGACCATGCAACCGTTTGTGGCTGGTGGTGCTGGCGGCGCTGGTAGGGCTTTGGCTGTGGCCGGGCGCGGCGCGGGCGCACGAGGAGGATGGCGGGCGGCAGGATTCGGCCCCCGGCGCGGGCATCCAACGCACCTTTCTGCCCCTGCTCAGCCGGGAAAAGCTGCCCACCAGCGTGACCCTGATCGAACAGGCGCAAGGGCGGGGCGAGATCGACGGCGAAACGGCGCTGATCTACAGGGTCTTTGCCGCCTTTGCCGATGCCCGTCTGCCCTGGCGTTTTCGGGGCGACGATAGCGGCGTGATCGACTCGGACGCCGTCGCCGACGCCACCCTAACCTTCGACGCCCTCTCGCCGTCGGCCCGCGAGACCCTCGTTCCCTTCCTCATCCCGCCTGTCTATGCAGGTAGTTGGTACGACCTGCGCATGAACGGCGCCAGAGCGGGCAAGCAGGCAGCGGCGCCGGTCAATTTCATCGACGACCGCTGCCAGGAAGTGGCCGGCGATCTGCTCATCCCTCTGGAATCGGATCACTTCGTAGTCTGGTTTCCGCCTTCCGATGATCAATTCTTCGCCCGCGCGCGGCAGATCAGCGCCGACCTGGAAGGCCGTATCCATCCCATCCTCACCAGCCTGCTGCGCCAGCCGCTGAGCGACGCCGGGCTGGGCTGCAATCCTAGCGATGGTCGCCTGGATGTTTATCTGGTCTTTGATCCGCTTCCTGGCTACGACAACACCATCGCCCTAGTCAGCACCTATCCAAACAAAGGCTGCAAAGCGGCCCCCACCTATATGCTATCGCTCCAGGCCAACCCCTCCGAGGTCAGCGTCATGGCGCACGAATTCATGCACATGATCCAGTTCGCCTACAACCCGGCAGTCGAGTGTTTCGACAGCTGGTGGATGGAATCGACTGCCAACTGGGCTATCGATTACTTCGAGCACATCGACGGTGCCGCCGACACCCAGCTGGAACACGACTATGCCTATTCCTACCTTGAATCGGCGCATTACAACCTGGTGGATGTGGGCGACGCCGCCGATCTACGCGAATACGGCGCCTATCTGTGGCCTTTCTACCTCAGTCACTACACCGGCAGCTACAACCCGCATCTGATCGCCGATATCTTTGCTGCAACCGAAATCGCCGGCAACGGCAACCTCTATAAAGTCATCGATGATCGCATCGCCGGCGGCTGGGAGGAGCGCTGGCCCGAATTTTCGGCCCTGAACCTGAACCTTGCCCCCAAGAACCTTTACGAGCAGTGGGATGATCTCAAGGCGCGATGGCGATCGGCGACCAAGTTCGGCCTGATCACGACGATGACGCAGGACGAAGACCTCTACTATGTCTGGTATCTGGCCCGCGGACATATGACCGCAGCGTACGAGGTCGGCGATCTTGGCAGCTACGCCGAGGAGTTCAGCATTGGCGCCGATGTGCGCCTTGCAGCCTTCGCCAACCCCTATGTGGGTATGCCCCACATGCGTTTGCAGGCGCTGATCAAGCGGCCGGGCCAGAACTGGGAGGGGCCGGTGGACTGGTCGACCAACAAATGGACGCTGGTGTGTCAGGATGATCCGGCCGAGAAGCTCGAACGGGTGATCCTGATCTACAGCAACAGCAACTGGCAGCGTCTGACGGGGTTTGCAGCTGCGCCCAGCGCCCTGCGCGTGGTCACAAGCGACCTGCCCTGCGCCGGCTGGCGGGGAAGCAGTAACTGGCAGCTCGATGGCCACTCGTGGAACGACCAGGGCGAAACGAACTATACGATTTCGGGCCAGGCAACCCCCACCTTCACCCTCAAACGCCGCACCCTGACCGGCGACACGATCGGGTTCGAGTTCCAGCCCACGGCCGGAGACGGGGCCTGGTCAACGGCGTTCTCGGGCTTGGATTATCAGACGGGCAACACAGCCAGCTGTACGCGCAGCGGCGGCGGCAGCCTCAGTCCCGCCCTTGGCCTTCTGCTCATCACCGAGGACCTGAGCGGTGAAACCATGAATCGCCGGTTTTTTGGCTCCGGCCTTGTCGCCGCGCCCGACCGTTGCGAAGTCTTTACCACCTGGGCGCACATCCCCTGGCTGACCACCGACATCCGCGACACCGGCCTGAAGCCCTGGCCGGCGACCGCCAGCGTGGGGCGGCTGGCTGGGAGCGATGCCGTCACCGAATCGGGCGATGGCTTCAGCGATACGACGACTTCGAGCTGGGACTTCACGCCGTTGAATTGATCCGAGAAGGGGTGAGGTGATCCGCGAAGAACGCGAATGGTCGCGAAGGTTCAGCTTCAGCCAGGGCTAGATAGCGGCGCCGGGGTGAGGTGATCCGCGAAGGACGCGAAGGGGCGCGAAGGGGTGAGGTGATCGGCGAAGGACGCGAAGGGGTTGGCTTCTTCGCATCCTTCGCGCTCTTCGCGGATCACCCCGTCCGCATCGATGCGTTCACGCAGCCGAGGGCGAAGGCGGCCATGTCATCCGGGTTCATCGCCCGCCCCTGGCTCCAGGCTGCCGCGAAGTCGGCCTCGGTCAACCGGCGGCGTGCGGCGGCAGCCGCGCCTGCGCGCATGGCGGCCAGGAAGTCGATGGGCGGGCGCACGACCTGGAGCGCCTCCCAGAGTCTGTCGGCGGCCCCCAGCAAACGGGCGGCGCAGGGGGCGTCGCCGTCGGCAGCCGCGACCGCGGCCAGGATCTCCAGGTCTTCGGCCAACGATTCCCGCTCGCCCAGCAGGTGGCACAACCGCACGCTTTCACGCGCCTGGGCAGCGGCGCGACTCCGATTGCCTTCGCAGACGGCGATCCAGGCCAGGTTGGTGAGTGAGGCAGCCACACCTTTGCGGTGGCCGATGCTGCGGGCTGTCTGGTGGGCCTGGCCGAACAGCGTTTCGGCATCGTTCTGTTCGTTGTTGCAGAGTCGCGCCCAGCCCAGGTTGGTCAGTGCCCGGTAGACGCCAGGCAGATCGTTGTTTTTCCGGGCCAGAGAGAGGCTCTCCTCGTTCAGTCGCGCTGCCTCAGCCCAGTCCGCCCGGTCGAGGGCGATCCAGCCCAAGTCGAAGTAGACGCGGGCCATGCCGAGCCGATCGTGCTCCTGGGTAAACAGACCCAGGCTTTCGGCCAGCCAGGTCTGGGCGGTGGCGTAGTCGCCCTGCCGGTAGGCCAGGGTGGCGATGGTTTGCAGGGTGTGGGCGCGCAGGGTGGGGGGCGTCAAGTCGGGCGGCAGCTGGGCCAGGGCCTGCTCCAGCCAGCGCCGGCCCTCGCTGTAGTGGCCGTGGCGCTGCCAGAAGGGGCCGAGGGCGCAGGCCATGCCGGCGGCGGCAGCCGTTTCGCCCGCGGCAAGCAGCCAGGCGAGCGCCTCCCGCAAGTTGCCCGTCTCCTGCTCCAGCCGGGCCAGGCAAAAGACCTGTTCCGGGCCGTGCAGTTGTTCGGCCGTCTCCGCGGCCCAGGCGGCGTAGTAATGGGCATGGCGGCGCTGCATCTCGGCCAGGTCGCCGCTGGCTTGCAGGCGTTCGAGGGCGAATTCGCGGATCGTTTCCAGCAGGGCGAAGCGGGGTTCGGCCACCGAGACTTCTTGCAGCTGGCGCAAGGGGCAGTTGCCGCAGCGCCCGGCTGCTGCCGCCGGCCCCATCGCCGCGCCCTCGGCCCGCGCTGCCAGACTTTGGTCGAGCAAGCTGCCAAGTCCGGCGGCGATATCGGGCCGGGCGGCGGAGGTGGCGCACACCGCCTCGGCCGCGGGCAGGCTGAAGCCGCCGCTGAAGACGGCCAGCCGGTTCAGAAGCGTCTGTTCGGCGGGGGCCAGGAGGTCGTAGCTCCAGGCGATGGCGTCTTTCAACCCCTGGCGATGCGAGGGCAGGTCGGCGGCGTCTTGGATGAGCAGGGGCAGGCGTTGTTCCAGGCGCTGTTGCAGTTCCGCCGGCGAGAGCGTGCGCACGCGGGCGGCGGCCAGTTCGATGGCCAGGGGCAGCCCATCCAGCCGGCGGCAGAGGTCGGCGACGACCGGCGCCAGGGTGGGTGTGAGGTGAAAGCCGGCGTGGGCGGCCTGGGCGCGCTGGCAGAAGAGCTGTACGGCCGGGGACTCGGCGAGGGCGGCATCCCCGGCCTCGGGCAGGGGCAGGGGCGGGACGACGAATTCGTGCTCGCCGTAGAGGTGTAGCCGGGCGCGGCTGGTGACCAAAATCTGCAAGGCTGGCGCCGCCGCCAACAGCCGGCTGAGCAGGGGCGCGGCCGGCAAGAGATGTTCGAAGTTGTCGAAGATGAGCAGTATCTGCCGCGGGGCCAGGAAAGCGGCCAGGGCCTCTTCTGGGTTGCACCCGCGCGACTCGCGCACGCCCAGGGCGGCGGCAGCGGCGGCAGGCGCCAGGGCGGGGTCATGCACCGTGGCCAACGCGGCCAGGCAGACGCCATCGGCAAAGCTGGCGGCCAGTTGCCGGCCCACTTCCAGGGCCAGACGGGTCTTACCCACGCCCACCGGCCCGGTCAAGGTCAGGAGCCGCACCCGGCGCCGGCCCAGGCAATCGACCACGGCCGCGATCTCGGCCGGCCGGCCAACCAAGGATGTGATGGGCGCGGGCAGGTTGGCGGCGGAGCGGGGCCGATAAGCGGCGGCAGGGGGCGGCAGGTGGGCGGCGGCGCGGTGGGCGACGGCCGCAGCCAGGAAAACGGGCCGGTCGGCTGCGGGCAGGGCCAGGCCAGCGGCCAGCCGCTCGGCCAGCTGCTGCGAGGGATGCCGTTCGTCGGCTTCGATTTTTCGCAAACTGACGACGGCGCAGCCCACCCGCTGCGCCAGTTCTTCCTGGGTCAGATCCAGGGCCTTGCGTCGTCGTCGCACCCAATAACCAAAGGAATCGGTCGTGTCCATCATCGCCGCGCATGTGTGAACCGTTGCCAAACCGGGGGGAGCCGGGCAGCGGGTGGTTTTGTATCACTTTTGTATCGAAAAGTGATACCCATGGGCGTGGATTCTATGCTTTAATCAGGCGGCTGTCAATCAGGCTGAGCGACGCCACTCTCCCCCCATCGGTCGCTTGATGGCATGGCAGCTAGCGTCTACACCACCGCCGCCGCATGCACCAAGTGAGGGATCTTATGTCCACCGCACAGGCAGTCCCCAAGATCTCGGCCGACCAGTTGCGCCAAGAGATCAAAAACGAGTACACCAACGTGGCCCTCGACCCCACCAAAGGCTACCACTTCCACACCGGCCGTCGCGCCGCGGCTTTGCTTGGCTACGACCCGGCCCTGTACGAAGGCCTGCCGGAGGGCAATATCGCCTCCTTCGCCGGCACCGGCAACCCTTTCTCGCTCGGCCCCATCCACCCCGGCGAGACGGTGGTGGACATCGGCTCCGGCGCCGGCTTCGATTCGATGATCGCCGGCCGGCTGGTGGGGCCGACGGGCCGGGTGATCGGCTTCGACATGACCGCGGAGATGTTGAACAAGGCCCGCGCCGGGGCCGCGGCCCTGGGCGCGAGCCAGGTCGAGTTCCGCGAGGCGCTGGCCGAAGCGCTGCCCCTGCCCGATGGCTTCGCCGACGTGGTGATCAGCAACGGCGTGCTCAATCTGATGCTGGACAAGACCGCCACGCTGACCGAGTGGCGTCGTATCCTCAAGCCGGGCGGCCGCCTGCAGGTGGGCGACATCCTGGTGGAGCGGGAGGTGCCGGCGGATGCGCTGGACGACATCTCGTTGTGGACGGGCTGAATTGCCGGTGCTCTATTGGATATAGAGCTTCTCAGCGCCGTGCGCGCTGCCGGTTTCGAAGATGGCAAGATCGTTCACAGGTACAACAACTATGAGGATGTGCCCGATCCCTCGGACGCGCTGGAGTTCGGCACGCAGGGCATCAGTTTTCGCGCCCGCAAGCCGCTGGCAAGGCAGTAGAGTCCAGTGTCTGTAGAGATGCCAACTTTTCAGAAAGTTGGCATCTCTACATGAGGTAGAAGCGATGAATACGCAACGCGAGACCCCTCGTTTACTCGGCGGGTGCGCTTCCAGGGCGGTACTGGGGTTCGTCGGCGCAGGTCTGCTCGGCATTTTCGGCGCGCACATCTTTCGATATCCCGCCGACAGCCCGAACGATTCAGGCGCGCACCAGCGTGACCGTGCGGCCGGCGGGGGTGGTTACGGGCAAGGTCGTCGTGCGTTCGGCGATGTCGGGCAGGCCGCTGCGCTGATCGAAGATCACCAGCCAGCCGGTGGGCAGCCCCAGGCCGTCGAGGTAGCCATCCAACTGCGCCAAGCCCTCGGTCAGCGGGTCTTTGGCCCCATCGCGCCAGACCTTCAGCTCCAGCGCCAGCCGCGCCGCGCCGTAGCGCACCAGCAAGGCCATGCGCCGCGAGCCGATGGCGTATTCGCGCTCGATCACGCCGTTTCCATTCACAACCCGATGCAGGAACGCCATCAGCACCAGGTGGGGCGCGATCTCATGGTAGGGCGCGCTCTTCAGCAGAGGTTGACCGTGCTGCCGCCAGAAGGCCAGGAATGCGGCCAGCAGCCGGTCGGGGTCGAGCTGGTTGTCGGCGGTCAGCCAGGTGGGGTGGAGCGTCGGCAGCGAGGCCTCGGTCGCGCTGGTGAGGGCGCGGGGGATGACTTCGCGGTAGATGGGGTTGGCGATCTGCAGGCCGTTGCCCCGCTCCCGCATTGCCAGGCCCAGATCCACCACATAATCCAGGTCGTCGGTCGGCGTGTCGCCCAGGGTGGCGCCAGCCAGCAGCGGCTCGATGATACGTTGGACGCGCGGTTCGCGCAGCTTGTCGGTGAGCTGGTCGAGGTGGGTCTGGCGGCGCAGGATGAGCATCTCTTTGGCGGCGGCGATGTCGTCCACCGTCACCGCCTGCGTCGCAGCAGGAACCAGTTCTTCCACCGCCGTCTTGGCCAGGGCGTTGACCAACCAGGGCTGCCCGCGCGTGAGATGCCAGACCTCGGCGAGCGCGTCATCGGTAAAGACCTGGCCGGTCTCGGCGGTGTGCTGACGCAGCAGCGTTGCGACTTCGTCTGCCGTGAAGTTGCGCAGGAGGATCGAGCGCACGGCGATATTGAACGGGCTGGGCGTGCCCAGGTAGGGGCTGCCGCCCGATTTAACCTTGTAGTCGCGGACGTCGCGCAGCCCCACCAGGGCGACCACCGCCGGAAACGAGCGGGGGCGCCAACGAAAACCGGCGCGCAACTGGCGCAGCACCGAGATCAGGACGTGGTCTTGCAACGCGTCAATCTCATCCAGGAAGATGACGAGCGGCCGCGTGCTTTGCTGCGCCCAGGCGTTGAGCGCGGCGCCGATCTGCTGTCCTTCCTCGCCCTTCGGCCAGGGTGGAGGACGCAACTCCAGGGGCAGATCGTGCGCTGTGGAAAGCTGCCAGTTGATCAGGATGGCGCGTTCGGCCGCGCCCAGATCATCCGGCAGCCCGGCGCCGACCTCCATCGTCAGCACGGCGGCGGTATATCGGCCCGCGGCGGTCAACTCCTGCGCCAGCGCCAGCAGCGCCGTCGTCTTGCCCGTCTGCCGCGGGGCGTGGATGACGAAATAGCTCTGCGTCTCGATCAGGCGCATGACGTTTTCTTCCAGCAGCCGGGCCGCGGCTGGCAGCATGTAGTGGTATTCAGGGTCGCAGGGGCCGCCGGTGTTGAAGAATTTCGTCGTCATGTTGTATGCCACCTCACGTGTACACCCGCCGGGCTATGCCTCGGGCGGGCAGCGTCAGTGTCGCTGAACCGTCCAGCAGACTGGTCAGACGAGCGTTCGTTGCCTGCATTATACCACACCTCCCGTGCGCACCGGCGCCGGAACCGACGGCTCGACCCTTCTTTGCTGACGCTGCCGCGGACAAACGCACTTGAAGGAGGCAAACAGCCCATGAACCTGACTGCGATCTGGTCAACGCTCGACGCCAGCATGGGCATCGTCAGCGACATCGGTTACGCCGCGGCGGACAAACTGGCCGCCGACCTGGGCCTGGCGCCGGGTTGGATATCCTGCTGATCGAAAAGACGCAATCACAAGGACACCACCGCATGAAAGTACAGAACAAGATCATCGTCGTCACCGGCGGCGGCAACGGCATCGGACGCGAACTGGTTCTGCGCTTGCTCGCCAAAGGGGCGCACGTCGCCGCAGTGGACATCAACGAAGCGGGGCTGAAAGAAACAGCGGAACTCGCGGGCAAGAAGAAGGACAACCTCTCCCTGCACGTCGCCAACGTCACCGACCGCGCCGCGGTGGAAGCGCTGCCCGGCCAGGTCATCGCCAAACACGGCGCGGTGGATGGGCTTTTCAACGTTGCGGGCATCATCCAACCCTTCGTGCGCATCAAAGACCTCGAATACGCCGCCATCGAGCGCGTGATGAACGTCAACTTTTACGGCACGCTCTACATGACCAAGACCTTCCTGCCGCACCTGCTCAAGCGTCCCGTCGCGCACATCGCCAACATCTCCAGCATGGGCGGCTTTCTGCCCGTGCCGGGGCAGGGCATCTACGGCGCGTCCAAGGCGGCGGTCAAGCTGATGACCGAGGCGCTGCATTCCGAGCTGGCGAACACCAACGTGCGGGTGACGGTCATCTTCCCCGGCGCCATCGGCACGAACATCGCCAACAATTCCGGCGTGGGCAACACGCTCACCATGCCCGACGACAGCCAGCGCCAGGCCATCAAACCGCTGGCGCCCAGCAAAGCCGCCGAGATCATTGTCAAAGGCGTCGAAAGGGACGAATACGAGATTCTGGTCGGGCGCGACTCGGCCTTTATGAACTTCATCTACCGCGTCAGTTCCAGGCGTGCGGCGAGGTTTATCTCGAAGCAAATGGCGTCGCTGCTGCCAGATTGAACGATCTTTGGGCGATCGAGGTCGCTGCAACACTTGCGAAGCCACCCCTTGAATGAGCCCCCCCGTGAATGAATTCATGGTCTGGTATCCGAAAAAACCTGCTGAAGCAGGTTGTTCTGCGGACGCTCATCCCGCCGCGGGACAACGAGGGATGAAAGCGTCGTAGTGACGACTTCAGTCGTCACTGCCCACGGAGCGACTGAAGTCGCTACTACGAACCACGGAGCGACTGAAGTCGCTACTACGAACCACGGAGCGACTGAAGTCGCTACTACTTTAGTTTCCGGTAACTCGGTGACGAGTTGAAGCGCCGCGATTTCGGTATTGCGGTTCTGAACCTTACAAAAGCGATAGAAAAGGATGAGGAATGAGGTCAGGGATGCCGTTTACGACGGCGAT
>JAIBAP010000075.1 GCA_019695115.1 Caldilineales bacterium
TTCATCCTGTCCGGTGCGGAGTTCATCCTGTCCGGTGCGGAGTTCATCCTGTCCGGTGCGGAGTTCATCCTGTCCGGTGCGGAGTTCATCCTGTCCGGTGCGGAGTTCATCCTGTCCGGTGCGGAGTTCATCCTGTCCGGTGCGGAGTCCTGCCACTTCGTAGCGAAGCTCGCCAACGTTGTCTTTCAGTTCGGCAATGTCGGCCTCGTGTTTGTCTAGCCGATAATTGACGTGGTGAAAGCCGTCGCGTTGCTCTTGTCGCGCTGCGGTCATTTCGTCCAACAGGCGCGCGAATTCATCACGACGCGGGAACTTCTCGGCCACGATGCCCTCGACCATGGTTACGAAATCGGGGTCTTGTTCCAGGACGCGCGGAAGGTGGCGGAAGATATAGGTGCGAGCTTGTTCGAGTTCGACTTCGGTGAGCATCACGATTGCCTCCCATGCGGAAATACGTGGCCGCGGCATCATCTTCGGCATTATAACAGGCAAGGGGATCGCGCACAAAGCCGTCTCGGAGGGTGACGCCAGCGGCAATCTGCCTGGTGGATAGCCGAGATCCGTGCCGCTGGCCGCGCCGCGCAGGCGGCTTGCACATTGCACCTGCTCGGATAGCCGCGGCTTCGGCAATTTCCGACCTGGCGCGCCCCGCGCTACAATGCGGCCAGCATGAGCGCTAACCTTTCTACTTCCTACTTCGCAGCCTTACGCACGAGCATACGCCTGGTGCGTCACCTGCGGCCGGCGCGATTATGGGAGATCGATGCGCTGCGGGGCGTGGCCATCACCATGATGGTGATCTATCATCTGCTGTGGGATCTACACGCTCTCGGAGGATGGGCAATCACAATCTACACCGGTTTCTGGCACTACTTCCAGGTGGCCACAGCCTCTTCGTTCACCGGGCTGGTGGGGGCCAGCATGGCGCTGCGCTATCAGGCCAGGCAGCAACAAGGCGGCGTTCGTGCTGAGCCGTTTCTTGTGCGCGGGGCGGTGGTCTTCAGCTGGGGCATTGTCATCGGCATCGTCACCTTCCTCTTCAACCCCGGCATGTACGTTCGCTGGGGCATCCTCCACCTGATCGGTTTCTCGCTCCTTGTCGGCTGGCCGTTCGTTCGCTTTCGGTGGCTGAATCTGGTCCTGGCCGCTCTTCTTTTGCTGGCGGGGCGGGCGGTGATGGCGCTTGGGTTGAATAGCTCCTGGTTGGATTGGCTAGGTTTGGATGCAACTCCTCGTCCAGCCTTCGACTATTTTCCGGTGATCCCGTGGCTGGCTCTGCCGCTGATCGGGATGTTTATTGCCAACATGCTCTATCGGCGTGGCGTCCGTCGCTTTACCCTTCCTGATCTCGGCAACCGGTTATTCTTTCGAGTCCTTCGACTCATGGGCCAGAATTCGCTGCTCATCTACTTGCTGCATCAGCCGATTATGCTTGCCATCCTGGCTGCCCTGGGTGTCATCTCTTTGGGCTGACGGCTGGGACTTCTGCATGTCATCCAGCGATTGCGCCCTTGGGGTAATAGAGCTATAATTGACATTGTTCCAAACTGCACGAACTGAACTGACGCCGATGTGAGGCCAGCAGGTTGGCATCGCCGGTCGAGCTTGTCGTCTTTCATCAATCACGTCTCAAGAAGCGCGGCATGAGCAATCGCGAACGTATCGAACACCTACGCCAGATGCGCGCCCAAACACAACTGGGCGGGGGCGAAGATCGCATCCGCAGGCAACATCAGCAGGGCAAGAACACGGCCCGAGAGAGGATCGACCTCCTGCTCGACAAAGGGTCTTTTCGCGAACTAGACCCCTTTGTCACCCACCGCAGCTACGACTTTGGGCTGGAGAAGAGCAGACCCCTAGGGGATGGCGTCATTACGGGCTACGGCACTATCGACGGCCGCCTGGTCTACGTCTATTCCCAGGATTTTACCGTCGTCGGCGGTTCGCTTTCGGAGACTCACGCCGAGAAGATCTGTAAGGTCATGGAGATGGCCTTGCGCAATGGCGCTCCGGTGATCGGTCTCAACGATTCGGGTGGGGCCAGGATCCAGGAAGGGGTGGTTTCATTGGGCGGGTACGCCGAGATCTTCCTGCGCAATACCCTGGCCTCGGGCGTGGTGCCACAGCTTTCGGTCATCATGGGGCCGTGCGCCGGCGGAGCGGTCTATTCGCCAGCGATTACCGATTTCATCTGCATGGTCAAAGATACATCGCACATGTTCGTCACCGGGCCGGAGGTGGTGAAGACGGTCACGCACGAAGACGTGACGATGGAGGAGCTGGGCGGGGCCTTCACCCATGCCAGCAAGAGCGGGGTGGCGCACTTTGTGGCCGACCGGGAAGAAGAAGCCATGTTCCTCATTCAGCAGTTGATGTCGTATCTGCCCCAGAACAATCTCGAAGACCCGCCCTATCTGCCCAACAGCGATGATCCCTCGCGGCAAGACGCCGAACTGGATGAGATCATCCCCGACCACCCGAACAAGCCTTACGATATGCACGAGGTCATCCGGCGGGTGGTGGATGAGGGGCGCTTTCTCGAAGTCCATCAGTACTATGCCCAGAACCTGTTGGTGGGCTTTGCCAGGATGGGCGGGCGCAGCGTGGGCATCGTGGCGCAACAGCCGTCGGTGTTGGCGGGTGTGCTGGACATCGATGCCTCGATCAAGGGCGGAAGGTTCGTGCGTTTCTGTGATTGCTTCAATATCCCCATCATCACCTTCGAGGATGTGCCCGGCTTTATGCCTGGCGTCGCCCAAGAACACGGCGGCATCATCCGCAATGGCGCCAAACTGCTGTTTGCCTATTGTGAGGCCACCGTCCCCAAGATCACGGTGATCACCCGCAAAGCCTATGGCGGCGCCTACTGTGTGATGAACTCCAAGCACATACGCGGCGACCTGGTGCTGGCCTGGCCAAGCGCCGAGATTGCTGTGATGGGGCCGGAGGGCGCGATCAATATCCTCTATCGCCGCCAGCTGGCTGAAGCCGCCGACCCTGTGGCCGAGCGCGTCCGTCTGGTGGCCGAATATCGGGAGAAGTTCGCCAATCCGTATGTGGCCGCATCGCGCGGCTATGTGGATGATGTCATCGAACCGCACGAGACCCGCCCCCGCCTGATCAACGCCCTTGAGATGCTCCGCAACAAACGCGACACGAATCCGTGGAGGAAGCACGGGAATATCCCGTTGTGAGCTGCCCAGAGCCTGGCTTCGTGACACGCGAGATGACTGCAAACGCTGAGTGGTGGTGATTTTCGAAGTGAAAGCTACTTTTCGCCTCACGTCCGAGGTCTTCGACCGCTATGAGCATGGCGTCATCGCCCTGGGCACCTTGCTCGATGTATTCGTCAGGAGCGAACTGTTAGTGGCGGCCGCCTATGACGATCCAGCAGGCTGGTATAGCCGTTTGGAGGCGCCGCAGCCGCCGATGCTTTGTCCATTGGGGCTTGATCTCTACGCCTTCAGCGGCGAGGTGCAGCAGACGCAGGTCGAGCAGAGCGGCCTGGAGATCTATTACGACGTGCTGGTAGATTGTGGTCTGCCGGTCAGCCTGTTGTTGACCGATCTGGCGGCGAGGCCGGGCGAGGGCGACCTCGGCCGGCATGTGCCTGACCCGGGCGCCTGGCTGCAAGGCGTGGCTCATCTTGGCCTTGAGTGGGGCGACCAGCAGGCGATGCCGGTGGGACAGAGCCTTGCCGCCACCGTGATCGGCATCGACCGCCTCGTGCTACGCCCCGGCCCCAGTTTCGGCAGTCTGCGTGCGGAGGGCGAATTGCCGCTGACGCCGTTCAAGCCGGACCGGATCTATCTGACTTTACGCCTTCAGGCCGATTGACTCGCTATGTTCAAGAAAGTCCTCATTGCCAATCGCGGTGAAATCGCCGTGCGCATCATCCGGGCCTGCCAGGAGCGCGGGATCAAGACCGTGGCCGTCTTCTCGGAGGCTGATCGCACGGCGCTGCATGTGCGCTACGCCGATGAAGCTTATTTCATCGGCCCATCCGCTGCTCGCGATAGTTACCTGCGCATCGACAAGCTCATCGACGTGGCCAGAACCGCCGGCGCCGACGCTGTTCACCCCGGCTATGGTTTTTTGGCCGAGAACAGTTCATTCGCTGCGGCTGTGCGCGATGCCGGGCTGGTGTTCATTGGGCCGTCGCCTGAAGCTATCGAGCTGATGGGCGACAAGGTGACGGCGCGCATGACCGTGGCGCGCGAGGGGGTGCCGCTGGTGCCCGGAACGCCTCGCGATCTTCATGATGACGACCTGCTTGCGGCAGCCGACCGCCTGGGCTATCCCGTGTTGGTGAAGGCCAGCGCCGGCGGCGGCGGCAAAGGTATGCGCCTGGTGCGACAGCCGGATGATCTTCTCGGCTCGCTGAGTGCGGCTCGTCGCGAGGCGCTGGCCGCATTTGGCAACGATAGCGTTTATCTGGAGAAGGCGATCGAGGGCGCCCGGCATGTGGAAATCCAGGTGCTGGCCGACACGCATGGCAACACCATCTACCTGGGTGAGCGCGAGTGCTCGATCCAGCGCCGGCATCAGAAATTGGTGGAAGAAGCGCCGTCGGTGGCGGTGGACGAGGCCCTGCGCGCCAGGATGGGGGCGGTGGCGGTGGCGGCAGCGCGATCTGTCAATTACACCTCGGCCGGCACGGTCGAATTCCTGCTGGATAAGGATGGCGCCTTCTACTTCCTGGAGATGAACACGCGGCTGCAGGTCGAGCATCCTGTGACCGAGTTGGTGACCGGCGTGGACATCGTCAAAGAGATGATTTCGATTGCCGATGGCCGGCGTCTGCGCTACAAGCAGGAGGACATCAAGATCAAGGGCTGGTCGATCGAATGCCGGATCACAGCTGAAGATCCTGACAGCAATTTCATGCCATCGGGTGGGCGCATCGTGGCCCTACGCGAGCCAACCGGCCCCGGCATCCGCGTCGAATCCGGGTTGTATGAGGGCATGGATGTGCCGCTGTTCTACGATCCGATGATCGCCAAGCTCATCGTCTGGGGCGAGACGCGCGCCGAGGCCATCCTGCGCATGCGCCGGGCGCTGAGCGAATATCGCATCGGCGGCATCAAGACCTCGCTCCCCTTCCACGTGGGTCTGATGGACTCGCCGCGCTTCCAGTGGGGCCAGTTCGACACCAAGTTCATGGATGGCTACGCCCCCACCTGGACGCAGGCCCACGAAGAGGAAGCGCGCCTGGCGGCCCTGGTGGGGGCGATGTTGGCCCACGAGCGCGGTTTGCGCGCCATTGCCATCTCGCACGGCGCCGAGCAGGGGAGCGCCAGCGCCTGGCGCCGCGCTGCCTTGTTGTCGGGTATGCGTGCGCTTGCCTGATCTTTTCTGGTCACTGCCGTATGAAATATCAATCTCAGGTCGAAAACAGCACCTACACCGTCGAAATCGACGCCGATGGCCAGATCTTGGTCGAGAACGCAAAGGTCGATGCCAGCCTTCTCCAGGTCGGCCCGCTTGGTTTGTATTCGCTGTTGATCGACAAGCGGTCGTTGGAGTTGGTGGTCGAAGAAACTCAGCACGGTTATCGCGTTAGCTTCGGCAGTCACACCTTCGATGTCCGGGTGGCCGACGAACGCCAACTGAAACTCGCGGGCAAGCGCACCGACCTGGGCGCGACCGGCGGTGATATTCAGGTCAAAGCGCCCATCCCCGGCCTGGTCGTGCGCGTCCTTGTCCGTGCCGGCGACGCCGTCCAGACAGGACAATCGATCGCCATCCTCGAAGCGATGAAGATGGAGAACGAACTCCGGGCGACGCGCGAGGGCGTCGTCAGCGAGGTGAGGGTCAAAGCCGGCGAGCGCGTCGAGCAGGGCGCCATCTTGCTGGTGATTCATTGAAAGTTCCTACGAGAGTTGACATGTCCACTTCCCCTCTATCTCAAGCCGCAGCCGAATGGGAGGCCAACTCGGTGCAGCCACTGCTCCGGCGTTCCCCCGAACGGAAGGCTCGCTTCGAGACATCTTCCGGCATTCCCGTCGAGCGCCTTTATTTGCCTGCTGATGAGTTGGCCGGCGATTATGACGATCAGCTGGGATTCCCCGGCGAGTTTCCGTTTGCGCGCGGGGTGCAGCCGACGATGTATCGCGGCCGCTTCTGGACCATGCGCCAGTACGCGGGGTTCGGCTCGGCTGCCGAGAGCAACGAACGTTACCAGTATCTCATCGCCCAGGGCCAGACGGGTCTTTCGGTTGCCTTCGATCTGCCCACGCAGATCGGCTATGACGCCGACGACCCCATGGCCTACGGGGAGGTCGGCAAGGTTGGCGTCGCCATCTCCTCGCTGGCCGACATGGAGACCCTCCTCGCTGGCATCCCGCTCGACAAGGTCTCGGTCTCGATGACGATCAACGCCCCGGCAGCCATTCTGCTGGCGATGGTGATCGGCGTCGCCGACAAGCAGGGCGTGCCCGAAGCCGAGTTGCGCGGCACGGTGCAGAACGACATCCTCAAGGAGTACGTTGCCCGCGGCACCTACATCTTCCCGCCCCAACACTCGATGCGCCTGATCACCGACCTGTTCCGCTATTGCGGTCAGCGTCTGCCCAAGTGGAACACGATCAGCATCAGCGGCTACCATATCCGCGAGGCGGGCAGCACGGCGGTGCAGGAGGTGGCGTTTACGCTGGCCGATGGCATGGCCTATGTGCGGGCGGCGCTGGAGGCGGGGTTGGACATCGACGAATTCGCCGGTCAGCTCAGCTTCTTCTTCAATGCCCACAACAATTTCCTCGAAGAAGTGGCCAAGTATCGGGCGGCGCGGCGTCTGTGGGCGCAGATCATGCGCGACCGCTTTGGGGCCAGAGACCCGCGCTCGTGCAGCCTGCGCTTCCACACTCAGACCGGCGGCTCGACGCTGACCGCACAGCAGCCCGAAAACAACATCGTGCGGGTGACGATGCAGGCGCTGGCGGCCGTCCTGGGTGGCACCCAGAGCCTGCACACCAATAGCATGGACGAGGCCCTGGCCCTGCCAACCGAGAAGGCCGTGCAGATCGCCCTCCGCACCCAGCAAATCATCGCCTATGAATCGGGCGTCGCCGATACGGTCGATCCCCTGGCCGGTTCGTATTACCTCGAGCACCTGACCGATGCCATCGAAAGCCGGGCCGCGGCCTACATCGACCGCATCGAGGCCATGGGCGGGGCCGTGCGGGCGATCGAGGAAGGTTTCATCCAGCGGGAGATCCAAGACGCAGCCTATCGCGCCCAACAGGCCATCGAAGCGAAGCGCGAAGTGGTGGTGGGGGTCAACCGCTTTCAGGTCGAGGAAGCACACGAGCGGGAGTTGCTGCGGGTGAATGAGACGGTGCAGGCGGAACAGATCGCCCGCGTCCAGGCTGTGCGCGACCGCCGCGATCCGGCTCGCGCCGCCTCCTGGCTCGATCGCATCGCCGCCGTCGCCCGCGACCCGCAGGCGCCGTTGATGCCGCTCTTCGTAGGCGCCGTGCAGGAGTACGTCACCCTGGGCGAGATCTGCGGCGTGCTGCGACGGGTGTTCGGCGAATATCAACCCTCGACCTTGCTCTGACTGCCATGACCGCCCCTTTCAGCTACATCGACGCCCGCTCCGCCGACAAACAGCCCAACTCGCGCATGTGTTTCGTCTGCGGGATGGAGAATCCGGCCGGGCTACACGCCCATTTCTACCAGATGGATGAGAACACCTGCCTGGGCCGCTTTCTGCCTGCGCCCCACCACCAGGGCTATCCCGGCCGGGTGCACGGCGGCATTGTGGCGGCCATGCTCGACGAGACGATGGGGCGGGCGATCTGGTCGGATCGCACGGCCTGGGGCGTGACCGCGGAGTTGACCATCCGTTACAAGGCGCCGACGCCGATGGGCGAGATGCTGACGGTGGTGGGGCGGATCACCGAGTCGAAAGGCCGTGTCTTCCTGGCCGAAGGCACGTTGATGCTGGCCGATGGCGCCGTGGCGGTGGTGGCGACTGGCAAGTTCGTCCGCCTGCCGCTGGACACGATCTTGCAGGACGGGGCCGAGGGCCTCGATCCGAACTTGGAGTTGTTTGTGATCCCGGAGGAAACCCGATGATCCGTCGTATCAACCATATCGCCATCGTCGTCGCCAATCTCGACCAGGCCCTGCGCACCTATCAAGATCGCCTGGGCCTGGCCATGACCAAACGCCTGCTGATGCCCGAACAGGAGGTCGAGATCGCGTTCCTGCCCGCCGGCGAAAGCGTGATCGAACTCATCCAACCTGTCACCGAAACCTCGGGCGTGGCCAAATACCTGGCCAGCCGCGGCGAAGGTTTGCACCACATCTGCCTGGAGGTGGAGGATGTGCGCGCGACGATGGAGGAACTGGCCGCGCGCGACGTGCGCCTGATCAACGAGCAGCCCATCCGCGCGGCCGAGGGCTACGGTGTTTTTGCTCATCCCAAGTCCGCGCACGGGGTGTTGATCGAGTTCTTGCAGCCGTATGAGGGGTAGACAGGTAGATAGGTAGACAAGTAGACAAGTAGATAGGTAGACAAGGAGAAAGTAGACAGGTAGGCGAGGAATGAGTAAAAAGTGAGAGGATGAGATTATGGTCAATGTTTGTGTTTTCTTCGATCCCTTCGTGTCTTTGTGTCTGGTATTTCGATCATGGCGCTGATTCTTGGCATCGAGACCTCTTGCGATGAGACGGCCGTGGCGGTGGTGGAAGACGGCCGGCGCATCCACAGCAATGTCATCGCCACGCAGATCGATCTGCACCGGCAGTATGGCGGCGTCTTCCCCGAGGTGGCGGCGCGGCAACATCTGCTGACCCTGTTGCCGGTCGTCGCCGAGGGGCTAGAGCGGGCGCGGGTTGGCTGGGAGCAGATCGAGGCCGTGGCCGTCACCTGCGGGCCGGGGCTGGCGGGTTCGCTGCTGGTGGGGGTCAATGCGGCCAAAGGGATCGCCTGGGCGCGCGGGCTGCCGTTGGTGGGCGTCAATCATCTGGAGGGCCATGTCTATTCCAACTGGGTGGAGGTGGAAGGAAGGCGGGTGGAGGAGCGCTTTCCCGTGCTGGTGTTGATCGTCAGCGGCGGCCACACCGAGCTGATCGCCATGACCGGGCACGGGTGTTATCGGCGTTTGGGCGGAACGATCGACGATGCCGCCGGTGAGGCGTTCGACAAGGTTGCGCGTTTGTTAGGGTTGGGGTATCCTGGGGGGCCAGCAATCCAGCGCGCGGCCGCCGCTGGCCGAGTGGCCTTCGATCTGCCTCGGGCCTGGCTTCCTGGCCGGCACGATTTCAGCTTCAGCGGCCTCAAGACGGCCGTCCTGCGGGCCGTCCAGTCGCAATCCTCCGGCCAAGACGCCGCCGCCAGCCTGGATCCGCAGATCGTGGCCGACCTGGCAGCGTCGTTTCAGCAAGCAGTGGTCGATGTGCTGGTCGGCAAGACCTTGCGAGCAGCCGAGGCCATCGAGGCCACCCAGGTCTGTGTTTGTGGCGGCGTGGCCGCCAACTCCGCCTTACGCCAGGCCATGACCGACCGCTCCCCCCGACCGCTATTTGTTCCCCCTCTTTCGCTGTGCACCGACAATGCAGCTATGATCGCCGCCGCCGGCTTCTATCGCTGGCAGCATGGTCAGCAGGATGGCCTTGACCTCGATGTCACTGCCAACCTGGCCCTGGCCTGATCGATTTAGAGGAGTCCATGATGAAACCCATTTCTGTAGCACAACGCGTCGAGCGGACGGGCGAAGCATCGCTCGGCCCGGATGAGACCGGCAATCTGACGACCTACTTGATCTATGGCAAACTGGCGCCCAACGAGGCGGGGCGGCGTTTGCGGCCGGGCCAGGGGCGTGAGGAGATTTTCTACGTGATCAATGGCCGTGTGCGGATGGAGACTTCGGGCCTGGGCGAGGAAGTGGTGGACGAAGGCAGCGCCGTCCCCATGCCGGAAGGATCGGACTGCTGGGTGAGCAACATCACACCGACAACGGTGCAGTATGTCATTGCCGGCGGCTTCACCGAGCCGGTGCACTTCTTACATCGGGTGCAGCAGGCTCAGGCAGCCACGATCTATCAGAGCAGGCGCTAAACTTACGTCAGGCGATTGCCTTGCGATCACAGCCCGAACCACGGCCACGGTTCGGGCTGTTGCTTTTTGCGGCCTTTGTTCCCCGCCGGCGAAGTCATTTGACAGCGACAGCGGATCATGGTAAGTTCCACTCCTTCTGGCTGCGGGTTTGCCGATGCCGTGCTGTCCGACCATCTTCGGATGGCCCGAAGGCAATAACTTCGCTTTGCTGTCGCCGTTCAATTTGTTCTCCTCTCCCTTTTCTTCTCGACCCCCCGGTTTTCAGGAGACGCCGCCCGTGAGCGAACCCATCATCATTGCCCGAGACGTCCACAAATGGTTTGGTCATTTCCATGCGCTGCGCGGGGTCAACATGGAAGTGCAGAAAGGCGAGGTTATCGTCATCTTCGGCCCGTCTGGCTCCGGCAAATCCACCTTTATCCGCACCATCAACCGGCTCGAAGACCATCAGAAGGGCACGATCATCGTTGATGGTGTGGAACTGACCCATGACACGCGCAACATTGCCACCATCCGCCGCGAGGTGGGGATGGTGTTCCAGCAGTTCAACCTCTTCCCCCACCTCACCGTCCTCCAGAACGTGACTTTGGGGCCGATCCAGGTGCGAAAATGGAAGAAGGAGAAGGCCGAGGAAGTGGCGATGCAGTTGCTGACGCGCGTCGGCATCCCCGACCAGGCCGCCAAGTTTCCCGGCCAGCTATCGGGCGGGCAGCAACAGCGCGTGGCCATTGCCCGCGCCCTGGCCATGCAGCCCAAGGTGATGCTGTTCGACGAACCCACCTCGGCCCTGGATCCGGAGATGATCAAAGAGGTGCTGGAGGTGATGATGGAGCTGGCCCAGAGCGGGATGACGATGTTGGTGGTCACGCACGAGATGGGCTTCGCCCGCGCCGTGGCCAGCCGGATGTTCTTCTTCGACCAGGGCGCCATCGTCGAGAGCGGCCCCCCGCGACAGGTTTTCGAAAACCCGCAGGAAGAACGCACGAAGCTGTTCTTGTCGCAGATTTTGCAGCACTGAGCGGTTGGCTGAGGGCAGGCGGATGAACGCAGATTGGCCGCATAGCGAAGACGCACCCGGCGCCACGCGGCCAGCGCCCCTGGCCGCCAACATCGCCTACCTGCTCGGCTGTCTGGCCGACCTCCTGGCCATTCCCAGCCCCAGCGGTCTGGCAGGCCCGGCGCTGGACTATGTGGAGGGGGCGTTGACGGCGTTGGGGTTGCAGCCGCACCGCCTGCGCAAGGGGGTGCTGACGGCATGGTGGGATGGCGCCGCCGCCACCGCCCCGCGTGCGCTCACCGCCCATGTCGATACCTTGGGGGCCATGGTCAAGCGGATCAGGCATAACGGGCGTCTGCAGCTCACCCGCCTGGGCGGTTTCGACTGGACGTCGGTCGAAGGGGAGGGTTGCTGGGTGCTGCTAGGGGATGGGCGCAGGCTGCGAGGAAGCCTTTTGCCTCACTATGCGTCCAAGCACGTGTTTGGGCCTGCGACCGAAGATTTGCCTCGTGCAGACGAAAGCATGGAGCTACGGCTGGACGCCTCCGTCACCGGGCCGTGGGATGCCCAGGCGTTGGGCGTCGAGGTTGGGGATTTTGTGGTCTTCGACCCCCGGCTGGAAACGGGCCACAACGGCTATGTGCGGGGTCGCTATCTCGACAACAAGGCCGTTGTCGCCTGTCTGTTGGCGGCGGTGCGCGCCCTGAACGATGCCAACCAGCAGCCGGCGCAATCCACCCTCCTTCATTTCTGCGATTTCGAGGAAGTGGGGCACGGCGGCGCCCATGGCCTGCCCGCTGACCTGGCGGAGCTGGTGGCTTTGGATATTGGGCCTGTGGGCGAGGGGCAGGCTTCGACCGAACACGCCGTCAGCATCTGCGTCAAAGACCTCAACGGCCCCTATCACGTCGATCTCACGCGACGGCTGCGCGATCTGGCCCGCAGCGAGAATATCAACTACCGGACGGACATCTACCCCTATTATGGCTCGGACGGAGCGGCCTATTGGCGGGCGGGCGGCGGGGCGCAGGTGGCGTTGATCGGGCCGGGCGTCGATGCCACCCATCACTACGAACGCACGCACGAAGACGCCCTCGACGCCACGACGCGCTTGATTGCGGCTTATGTCAGCCGGGCGTGAGGGGTGTTCCGTGTTGCGTGTTGCGTGTTGCGTGTTGCGTGAAACGTGAGGCGTATGAATGGCTGGCTGCTCACGTTTTAGCCTTTGTCAGGCCCGGGGTGGGCTGTTTCACGAGCCTGGTTGCACATCAATCTGGCGATGAAGGCGCCGGCTGAACCAGATAAAGCCCCTTCTGGCGGATGTAGTCGCGCACGGGTTCGGGTAGTTGGTAGCGCACACTGTGCCCACTCTCCATTTTCTGGCGGAGATGGTGGGAGGCAATGCTGACGCCGGGCATGGGCAGCAGGGTGACATCGTGGATGATGCCGGGGAGGGCGTCTTCGAGGGGAACCCAATCGACTACATAGCCCGGTCGGGTGGCGGCGGCCAGCCGGGCCAGGCGGCGAATCCGCTCTGGCTCGCGCCAGTTGGGGAAGTCGATGAGTGAGTCCAATCCCATCAAGAACCACATCTCCACGCCTTCGCCGATCTGCTGTCGCATGATCTCGACCATGTCGGCGGTGAAGTGCGGCCCCTTGCGCTGGAGGTCGATGGGCGAAATGCTGAAGGCCGGGTTGTCGTCGATGGCAAGGTGAAGCATGGCCAGGCGGTCATCGGCGCGCGCCTCGACCTGACCGCGCTTGTGGGGAGGATCGGCAGCGGGGACGAAGAAGACATGGTCGAGCTGGAGTGTGTCGCGAGCGGTTTCGGCCAGGATCAGATGCCCGATGTGGACGGGGTCGAAGGTGCCGCCGAGAAGTCCGATTCGGTTCATGGTGGTGGGAATCAGGCCGGAGCCAGGATCGACGCCAGGGTGGCGCGCAACCGCTGGTAGGTCTCGCCCAACCATTCGGGCAAGATGCGGGTGTTGGCAACGATGGGCATGAAGTTCGTGTCGCCAGACCAGCGCGGGACGATGTGGACGTGGAGATGGTCGGCCAGCCCGGCCCCGGCCGCCTTGCCCAGGTTGAGGCCGACATTGAAGCCGTGCGGTTGCAGGGTGCGCTGGAGCAGGTGCTTGGCCAGGGTGGTCATCTGCATCAGCTCGAGCTGAGTGGCGTCGTCCATCGCTTCCAGGTCAGAGACATGCAGGTTGGGCAAGACCATCAGGTGGCCGTTGTTGTAGGGATAGCGATTGAGGATGATGAAGGTGCGCTCACTCCGCAGGAGGATGAGGTTGTCGGCGTCGTGCGAAGCGTCCTGAGAGAGGTAATCGCAGAAGGGGCAGTCCACGGCTTTGGGGTTGACGACATACTCGCGGCGCCACGGAGTGTAGAGTCGTTCCATCATTGGCTTGGGCGGAGATCAGAGAGGGTCGGCTTACCAGGATGCGACCGCGGTTTGGAGGGCGGTTTCGACATTGACAACGCCCATGATCACGTCCAGGGCCGCCCGGTGGAGGCTGCGGATGAACGTGGCATCGCTTGTCCAGGCGGGTGGGCGGGTGGCGGTGTCGAGGGCGTCGGCGGCGAAGGCGGTGTAGTTGTCGGACGGCCAGGCGGCCAGCGCCGAGCGACGAGCGGGCAGGTAGTGTGCGGCCAGGCTCCAGCGCGACAGGAAGTCTGGCGCCATCAAACGTTCGACCAAACGGATACAGAGCGCCTGACGTTCTTCGTCGGCGCTGACGATGGCAAAGGCCCAGCCGTGGGCAATGTAGCGGGGGGTGCTGTCGGCGGTGGGGACGGGGCCGAAGCGGAGCAAGGTGGCCTGCTGGCGGTCGCGTAGCCACAGTTGGCTGGTGGTATCGGCCATGACCACGCCGCCCTGCAAGACGCGCGGCCAGGTGTCGGAGGCGCTGCCAGCTTGGGCGGTGCTGCTATCCAACAAGGCATTGGCGCGGGCGGTCTGGTAGAGGCCCAGCAGTCGGCGCAGGGCGGCTTCGTTGCGCAGGGGGTCTTCACCGGGTTCGACCGTGCTGAGGTAGTGGATAAGGACGGCATCGGGTAGAGTGGTTTCGGCGCCGGCGGCAGGAAAGGCATACGTGGCCTGAGTCTCGAGCAGAATGTCCCAGTTGACGGGGGGATCGCCGATGGCGGAGGGTTGAAAGGCCAGGTGCTCGACCGAGGCGACGAACGGCAGGGCGTACCAACCCTGGTCGGTGCGAGCCACCGTGCGGGCAAAGGAAAAGAGATCAGCAGTCAGGTTGGGATCGATGAGGTCATCGAGCGGCTGTAACAAGCCCTTGCTGGCCGCCACTTCGGCCCTATCCAGCGGCAGGGCGATGAGATCGGGCAGGATGGCCGGCGCCACCGGCTGGCTGACCACGAGGAAATCGAGCAGGCCGCCTTCGTCGGACGATGTCTTGACGATGATCTCGATCTCCGTTCCTTCTTCGTCGCCAAAGCGCGTGATCATCTGGCGCAGTTGGTCTGCAGCGTCGTCGTCTTCCATCACCATCCAGTCGGGCAACCAGAGCACGAGCGGTTTGGGCAGGTTGGGCGCGGGCGTGACATCGGCCAGGGACGACTCAGCCGCCGCCGTGCTGGTGGGCGTGGGTGAGGGGGTGGGAGCCGGGAGCTGCGGCTCGCAGGCAGCCAGCGCGAATAGCAGGGCAATCAGGAGGGCGAACACGGCGCGAGGCATGGGCCGATTATACTTGCACTGGCCTCAATCCGCCGAACACCGAACCGGGCAGATGTTGCAGCGGTCGAGAGGCTGGCTGAGCATTTCCGTGTTGCGTGTTGCGTGTTGCGTGTTCCGTGGTGCGTGGGGCATGGTGCGTGGGGCGTGAAACATGGAGCGTTAGGCGCTATCCGGCCGGTGATGGTATAGTTGGCCGGTTTCTCCCGACCGCTCTTCCTTCGCCCCTGCCTGCTACCCTATGTCCACTCTGCTGGTCTCTCCTGGCCCCCTGGTTGGCGCTGCCCGCGTCCCTGCCGACAAGTCGATCACGCATCGGGCACTGCTGTTCGGCGCCATCGCCCACGGCGTCAGCCGGGTGCGCAATTTCCTGGATGGCGGCGACTGCCGCGCCACCCTGGGCGTCGTCAGGGCGCTGGGTGTGGAGGTGGAGGAGCCGGCCACGGGCGAGTGGCGCCTCCATGGCCGCGGGCTGCGAGGCCTGCAGGAGCCGGAGACGGCGCTGGATTGCGTCAACAGCGGCACCACGGCGCGCTTGCTGACCGGTCTGCTGGCGGGCCAGAGCTTCCACAGCGTGGTGGTGGGCAGCCCACAGCTGCGCAAGCGCCCGATGGCGCGGGTGGTGGAGCCGTTGCGTCAGATGGGCGCCGACATCGGCGGACGGGAGGGCGGTCGCCTGCTCCCGCTCTCGATCCGGGGGCGCGAACTGGCCGGGTTCGACTACACGCTGCCGGTGGCCAGCGCCCAGGTCAAGTCGGCCTTGTTGCTGGCGGGGCTGTATGCGGGCGGGCTGGTCATCGTGCGCGAACCCGGCCCCTCCCGCGACCACACCGAGCGGATGTTGGCGGCCATGGGCGCGCCCATCGTCCGCCGCGGCCCTGTCATCACCTCTGAGTCGCCGACAGCCCCGCTCAGCCCGGTCGATCTGACTATCCCCGGCGATTTCTCGTCCGCGGCCTTCCTCCTGGCCGCGGCTGCCTGCACTCCTGGCAGCGATGTCACCCTCCCTGGCGTGGGGGTGAATCCCACCCGCCGCGGCCTGCTGGATGCCCTGATCGAGATGGGCGCCGATATTGCCATGCACAACTGGGCCGAGAGCGGCGGTGAACCCACCGGCGATCTGCACGTCCGACCGGCTGCGCTGGCCGGCATCACGCTCAGCGGCGACATCATCCCCACCCTGATCGACGAACTGCCGGTCTTTGCCGTCATCGCCACCCAGGCGCACGGCCAGACGGTGGTGCGCGACGCCGCCGAACTGCGGGTGAAGGAAACCGACCGCATCGCCACCACCGTGGCTGAATTGCGCAAATTGGGCGCGGCCATCGAGCCTACCGCCGATGGCTTCATCATCGAAGGCCCTACCCGGCTCAAGGGCGCCCGCGTCGATTCGCACGGCGACCACCGCCTGGCGATGGCCCTGGCCGTGGCCGGGCTGCTGGCCGAGGGCGCCACCGCGGTCGAGGATGCCGACTGCGTCTCCGATTCGTTTCCGGGCTTCGCCGACGTCCTGGCGCGATTGGGCGCCCGACTGGGGTGAGGGGACAAGTGACAGGCGGCAGGCAGCGCCCGTTTCGGCCCGGCCTCCCGGCCGGCGCCGCGCCCCCCATGGTCTACATCCCTCCCGGCCCCTTCGTCTATGGCCCCGAGGTGGTGTACGAACGCCGGCAGGGAGCGCGCCCCTTGCGCCTGCAGACCACCCTCGACCTCCCCGGCTTTTTCATCCAGGAGCGCCCGGTCCTCTATGCCGAGTGGAAAGCCTTCCTCGATGCCACCGGCTACCGCTGGCCCGGCCGTTGGTGGGCGGTGCGCAGGCGCGGCCTGGCCCGGCATTGGCGTCGCTTTGCCCCGGTCGGCGCCTATCCCGCGGCGATGGCAGACTACCCCATCGTCGATGTTTCTCAGGCCGACGCCCTGGCCTATGCCGGCTGGCTGGGCCAGGTGGATGGCCGGCCGTATACTCTCCCCACCGAGGAGCAGTGGGAGAAGGCCGCGCGCGGCCCCGACGGCCGCACCTTCCCCTGGGGCGAGGCCCCACCTCGGCCCGAGCTGATGCATCTCAGACCCACCCACACCCTCGGCCTGGACTATTACCTCAACAATCTGTTTCGCCGTCCAGGGGCAGAGCTGGCGCGCAGTGGCTGGTACTGGCGCCTCGGCCATCCCCTGCCGGTGGGCAGCATCCCGGCCAATCGCTCGCCCTACGGCTGTCTGGACATGGCGGGCAACATCTGGGAATGGACGCTCAGCCCGTACCACCCCGATGACCCCCGTTTTCATGTCGTCAAGGGCGGTTCATGGGGCTACAGCCCGCATCACACCGCCAGCAACGTCCGCAGCGCCTGTAGCATCACCATCCCCAGCGCCGATTATCGCGCCCAGGGCACCGGCTTTCGCCTGGTTGTGAACCCATGACATCACAGACGCGGGCGATGGGCCGCAGCCTCTCGCTCATCTCGCTCAACAAGGGCGTCCAGCTCATCGGCGGGGCGCTTTGGGCCTTGGTCATCCCCCGCTGGCTGGGGCCAGAGGCCTACGGCCGCTTCGCCCTGGCGACGGCCATCTCTCTGCTCCTGTGGTGGGTCGGCGACCTGGGCGGGTTGGAGGTTTTCGGGCGCTACATCCCCATCTGGCAGGAGCGGCAACCAGAACAGGCCCATAAGCTCTTCGGCCAGATGTTCTGGATCCGCTGTCTGATCGGCGCCAGTCTCGTCCCCCTGATGCTGGTGGTGGGGCCGTGGGTTGCGCCCTGGCTGCGGGGCTGGCCGGCGGCGCTGACCGGGTTGGCGGCCGGGCTGCATATCGCCTCCTGGACGAGCTATCACCTGTTGTACGCGCGCAAGGAGATGGGCAAATGGGCGGTTGAGCTTTCATGGCGCTTGATCACACAGCTTCCGCTCGTCCTGCTGGTGGGAAGATGGGGCCTGACCGCGCAGTTGGCCGCCTTCGTCGCCAACGAAGCCATCTATCTGGCCCTGGCGCTGTTCTGGACGCGCACCTGGTTCAGCCGGGCGACCCTGCGACCTGATTGGGCTTTCACGCGCCCGTTTCTGCGCCTGGGGGCCGGCTTCTGGGCCACCAACGCCGGCCTCATCATCCTTTTCCGCTCCGGCACCATCCTCGTGCAGCTGTTCACCGGCGACCCTGTGCAGGTTTCCTATTACGACCTGGCCCTGGTCGTCTTCTTCCTGGTCTACACCATCGTCGATCAACTCGTGCGCTCGTTTCTGCCTACCGTCAGCGAGTTCCACGAGGGCGGCCAGGGCGAGCGCGTGGCTTCCTGGCTGCAGACCGTCACACAATGGGGGGCGGCGGTGGGGGTGATGGCGGTTGTCGTTGCCCAGTATACCGCCCGCTGGATCATGCCCTTCGTCCTCGGCGCCGACTACGGCGATTCGGCGCGGGTCTTGCAGGTGATGCTGCTGGCGCTGCCGGCGCTGGTGCTGGTGAGCGTGGGGACGGTGGCCACCGCCATGCGCGCCAGTTCGCGGGCCAAGATCATCGCCATTGCCGTCGGCCTGCTGGTTTTCTATGGCAGCAGCCCGCTCCTGGGCCGCAGCCAAGGCGCCCTGGGTGTGTCCGGCTCGCTTTCGCTGGGGCTGGCAGGCTATGCCCTTGTGCTTTTTGCCTTCGTCCGGCATGATCTACGGGTTCGCTGGCTGGCGCTGTTCGGTCTTTTCGGCCTGGGCGCGCCGCTTCTGGCTGCCCAATCCTTGGTCACGGCGCACGGCTTTGGGCTGGCGATTGCTGCCTCTGCCCTTGCCGTCGCGCTCTATCTGGCGGCTGCCCTTGCCCTTCGCCTCCTCTCCCCCGCCCCGCTCCATCTCGCCCTGCGCCTGCTCTCACGCTCACGACCCGCCCCCTGACAGGCGATTTTCGGCCTGGTTCAACTTCCCGCACTTCGATCGCGACCAGTAATAGCGGGGTCGGCACCCCAACATGCGGCTTGTGTACATCAAACCCGCACGTAGGCGTGCTCACTCCGCAAGTGACGGAACACGGAACACGGAACACGGAACACGGAACACGCCACCCGTTCGCACGTAGGCGTGCTCACTCCGCTGGATGCTTCACGGAACACGGAACACGAAACCCCCATGCTCACCCTCAACTCCCACCCCACCCACTCCCCTCGCACCGCCCATGAGATCACCGAGGGCCAGGCCATCCTCGTCAACCTCAACACCGGCTTCCTGTTCTCGCTCAACACCACCGGCGCCTTCCTTTGGCAGCGACTCGACGGCCACACCAGCCTGGGCGCCATCGCTGCCGACCTCGCCGCCGCCTATGAGGTCGCAACCAGCGTCACCGAGCCGGATGTACTGGAACTGGCGAACGAGCTGCTGAAGGAAGGATTGATTCAGGCTGGTTGAAATCGGTTATTGGTTATTGGTTATTGAATCGCGCATTCTCCAATAACCAATAACCAATTACCAATGACCAATTACCAACATGTGCGGCATCGCCGGCCTCTACCATCCCGATCTCCCCGCGCCCGATCTCAATCCGGCCCTGGCGGCGCTGGCCCACCGCGGGCCGGATGATGCCGGCCTCTGGCAAGGCCAGGCGGCCTCGGTCGGCGCTTGCCGGCTGGCGATCATCGACCTGAGCGGCGGGCGCCAGCCGGTTGCCAACGAAGATGGGGGCGTGGTGGCGGTTCAGAACGGCGAAATCTACAACTATCTGGAACTGATGGCCGAGCTGGAGACGCTCGGCCATCGTTTTAGCAGCCGCAGCGACACCGAGGTGCTGGTCCACGCCTGGGAACAGTGGGGGGTGGGGTGTGTCGAGCAATTTCGGGGCATGTTCGCCCTCGCCATCCACGACCGGCGCCGCCGCAGCCTGTTCCTGGCCCGCGACCGTTTTGGCATCAAGCCGCTTTACCTGGCCGGCAGCGGCCGCGCCCTTGCCTTTGCCTCCGAACTCCCTGCCCTCCTGACCCTGCTGCCTGAGCGCCCGACCCTCAACCCCGCCCCCCTCGCCCGACTGCTCAGCCTGGGCTGGGTTCCCGGCCCGGCGACGCTCTACCGGGGCGTCGAGCACCTGCCGCCGGCGCACAGCTTGCTGCTGGATGAGGATGGCGCCAGCCTCCGCCGCTACTGGCAGCCCGAACCGTCTCCTCGGCCGGCGTTACGGTCGGGCGAGGAAATCATCGCGCAGTTGGATGGCCTTCTGCAAGAGACGGTGAACCTCCATCTGCGCAGCGACGTGCCCGTGGGCGCCTTGCTCAGCGGCGGCATCGACTCCGGTGTGCTCGTCGCCCTCATGCGCCGCAGCGGGCATCCCAACCTGCGCACCTTCAACATCGGTTTCGACCACGCCGGCTACGACGAGACCGGCTTCGCCCAACTCGCCGCCGGGCATCTCGGTGTGCAACATCATACACTTCGTTTCGAGGCGGGCGCCGGTGACGAGGCGTTCGACCTGTTGCCCGATCTGGTTGGCCGCTATGGTCAGCCGGTCGGCAGCGCCACTCATCTGGCGATCTGGCTGCTGTACCGCGCCTGCGCCGCCGCCGGGCTGAAGGTCATCCTTACCGGCGAAGGCGCCGACGAACTGTTCGGCGGCTATCAGTGGTACGCCGGCGAGACGAGATTGGCCGCCGCTCGCGCCTGGCCCGACCCCTTTCGCCGCCTTGCCGCCCGCGCCGCCGGACTTCTCGGCATCTCGCCCACCGCCGCCGACCTGCTGCGCCAGCCACGGCTGCCGCTCGTGGATCGCTATCGCCGTTGGCTGACCCCACACAGCTTCGCTCAGGCCGCCGCCTGGCTTCATCCCGACCTCCGCGCCCAGGCCGACCTCACCCTGCCCTGGGCGCCCCCTGCCGCCGACCTGCACCCCCTTCAGGCCATGACGCTGCTCGACCTGCAGAGCCGTCTGCCCGACTTCATCAACCTGGAAGTCGACCGCATGAGCATGGCCCATAGCGTCGAGGCCCGCGTCCCTTTCCTCGACCACCGCCTGTGGGAGGCCGTCCTCTCTTGGGAGCCATCGCTGAACTTGAGAAACGGTCTCGAGAAAGGCTTACTGCGCCAGATCGCCCGCCCCCTCCTGCCCCCGGCCATCGTCCAGCGCCGCAAACAGGGGCTGGCCTCGCCCCACGCCGCCTGGTGGCGCCGCCAGCGCCTGCCCGACTGGGCCGAAGACCTGCTCCAACCCGCGGCCCTGGCCAGCGCCGGCCTCTTTCATCCCCCCGCCGTTCTCTCGCTGCGCCAGGCCCACCGCTCCGGCCAGATGGACGCGGCCACCCCCCTGACGGCGATGCTGACGGCGCAGGTGTGGGCGGGATGGTAGAGCTTGTCGGTCTTGTGGTGTTGTGAGATACTTTGTTGCGTGTTCCGTGTTGCGTGTTGCGTGTTGCGTAGTTTATCCGTGTTTTTTCCCATTTGTGTCATGATCGAGGTGAAACAATGTTCCCCGAATTACAGCATTATTGGCATCGGATCGATGATCTGCGGCGGCAGGTGGGGCGGCTGGTGGCCGATTTACCTGCCGAAGCCCTGAACTGGCGGCCGTTGCCGCAGGTGGACGATCACGCCATGAATTCGTTGGCGGCGATGGCCGCGCACATCGCCGGGGCCGAGCATTTCTGGATCGCCGAGGTTGTGGGCGGTTATCCCCCCACCCGCGACCGCGCAGCCGAGTTCGGGTTGGTTGTGGACGGCCCAGCGCCGTTGTTGGCCCGGCTGGAGGCGGTGGAGAAGGAGACGGCGGCCGTGTTCGAGCGGTTGACGCCGTCCGACCTGGAGGGGACGCGCATCGCCCACGACAAGCCGCTGCCCGTGCGCTGGAGCATCCTGCACACCATCGACCACAGCGCCCTGCACCTGGGCCACATGCAGATCACCTACCAGCTGTGGATGGGTGGGCGCAGTATGCCCTCCCCGCGCTGGTTCGAGCGGCTGCCGAAAGCGTGATTCTTACTCGTAGTAACGACTTTAGTCGTTTTTGCTATCATGAACGACTAAAGTCGTTACTACGAGGTTTACTGCTTTTTCTCTCTTTCCCCCGGAGAAAACCATGAAAATTCGCCGACTGGTCGCTTTGATCCGATTGAATGTCTTTGCCTTGTCGTTGATCGTCGTCCTGGTATCCGTCCTCCCTGCCTTCGCCCACGGCCCCGCCGACCCCGACGACAATGTCTCGACCAAAGACCTGATCCGCTCGTTGGCCGCCGCGCGTCCGTGGACGGCCGCCGAGATGGAGGCTGCCATCCCGCTGCCCTATCCCACGCGCGACGGCTCGGCGCCCCAGGGATTGACCGCGCAAGGCGGGGTTCCCACCGGCCCGGCCGGGTTCATACCATCGCTCGCGCCGGCGGGTGCGCGGCTGTATGTGGCGCCGATGCCAGCGGCGGCCCCAGCCGGCGCCGCCGCTGGCTACGGCTACCCGCCGCCCTTCGACCGCTACCAGCCTTACGTGCAGCCGCGCTACCTGTTCCCGCTCAAGGCCGTGGGACGCCTGTTTTTCGAGAGCGGCGGGGTCAAGTACTCCTGCTCGGCCGCTTCGGTGGGCAACTACGCCATCTGGACGGCCGGGCACTGTGTCCACAGCGGCGACGGCAGCAGCGAGGGCTGGGCGCAGCGCATGGTCTTCGTCCCGGCCTATCACGACGGCCGCGCCCCCTATGGCCAGTGGGCGATGGCCACCCTGTGGACGAAGCGTGAATGGTACGAGAGCGGTGATTTCCGCCATGACATGGGCGGGGCGGTGCTGAAGAAGTTGAACGGCAATAAGATCAGCAAGGTGGTGGGCGCGCTGGGCTTTGCCTGGAACCAGCCTCTGGCCGTGCACTGGCATGCAGTGGGCTACCCGGCGGGTGCTCCCTATAATGGCAAGCGCCAGTTCATCTGCCTGGCCTCCTACGCCGCCAGCGATAGCTCGATGGGCGACCCGGCCCCGACCGGGATCGGCTGCGACCTGACGCCGGGCGTCAGCGGCGGGCCGTGGATACAGACTTTCAAGCCGAACACGGCCGGCGGGGCCAATTTCGTCAACGGCAACTACTCCTACGGCTATCTGGACGAGCCACTGCAAATCTACTCGCCCTACTTTGATGACAATGCCAAGGGTTTGTACGATGCGCTGACGGGCGATGCCCCGTGAAGAAACGCCCGCCAGTTGACAGGTTTTGCAAAACCTGTCAACTCTCGCGCTATCATGCCGCGGTTGTAGCTTGACCCACACTCGCAAGGAATTCGAGCCATGGATGCTGTCGAAACGCAATTGGAGATTCTGATTGAGGAGGCAGGCGGCGACGCCGAAGAGTTGGACCGGCTGACCGCCTACGTTCAGCGCGATTTACGGGAGTTGGGCGCCAGCAGCGTGGAGCGGACGGCGGGCCAGGCGGCGCCTGACGAGGCGCCTGAGTTCGCCAAAGGCGACCCTTTTACGTTAGGTGCGCTGGCCCTGGTGGTGGCGCCGGTGCTGCTCCCCAAGATACTCGAGTTCCTGCAAGCCATTGTGTTGCGGCAGACAATTTGAGATAAGAGGAGTTGCAGGAGCGACGCAGAAGGGTATACTGAGAGACAGGACGATTTGACAATGCTATCAATAATGGTATCATATCGGTATGGCCCACATTGACGACATCCTTGCCGAGATGCGCCAGAACCCCAGAGGAATACGCTTTCGAGACCTGTGCCAGGTGTGTGACTTCTATTTCGGTACAGCTCGACAGACCGGCGGCAGCCATCGCGTGTACAAGACGCCGTGGCAAGGAGACCCTCGGGTCAACATTCAGGAGCACCAGGGCAGGGCCAAGCCTTACCAGGTGCGCCAAGTTCTGAAGGCTATCGAGAGGCTTGAAGCAGACCATGACTCTAATGCATGATCGTTTCACTTACCGCGTCACCTGGTCAGAGGAAGACGAAGAGTACGTTGGCCTGTGTGCCGAGTTTCCCAGCCTGAGCTGGCTGGCTGGCTCGCCCGAAAAGGTGTTGGCTGGGATTCGGACGCTTGTGGCTGAGGTGGTGGCTGATATGCAGGCCAACGGCGAGACGGCGCCTGAACCAATCGCCACCCGACGGTATAGCGGCCGATTCATGGTGCGCATTCCCCCCGAGCTGCATCGGCGCCTGGCTCTCGAAGCAGCGGAGGCGGGCGTTAGCCTCAACCGGCTGGCCAGCGCAAAGCTCACGCAGTAGACAGAGGGGCGCTACTTGGCCCGATCGCAGCAGGCCGACTGTTCAGGCGCCTGATGTCTTGGCGCGGCCGGGTGAGAGCTGGACAGAGATCGCCAAAAGATCAACAACAGGCCGCAGATGCACCCCTATCTCTTCTCACGCCGGCGGATGAGGTCGGCGCCACTCACCAGCAGCAACGAGAGCACGCCCAACACCAGGGCGGCGCTGTACGCAGCCACATACTGGCGCTCGTCGAGGGCGCGGAAGATGTAGAGCGTAGCCGTCTCGGTGCGGCCCTTGACCCCGCCGCCCACCACCAACACGGCCCCGAACTCGCCCAGGGCGCGGGCAAAAGTCAGGGTGAGGCCGTAGATCATCCCCCAGCGCAGGGCGGGCAGCGTCACCCGGCGGAAGGTTTGCCAGCCGCTGGCGCCTAGCGTGGCCGCCGCCTGCTCCTGCTGGATGCCGAAGGCCTCCAACACCGGGATCAGCTCGCGGATCATGAACGGCAGGGTGACGAAGATCGTCGCCAGCACCATGCCCGGCATGGCGAAGACGATCTTGATATCGAGGGCGCTGAGAATCGGCCCCAGCAGCCCGTTGCGCCCGAACAGCAGCAGCAGCATATAGCCCACCACCACCGGCGAAACGGCAAACGGCATGTCGATCAGGCCGTTGAGGATGGCTTTGCCGCGGAACTCGTGCCGCACCAGCACCCAGGCCACGGCCACGCCGCCCACGGTGTGCACTGCGACCGTGATCAGGCTGATGACCAGCGTCAGACGGAAGGCGGCCAGCACGTCGGGCTGGGTGAGGGCGTCGAGGATGGCGCCCACGCCTTCGCCAAAGGCCCCCGCCACCAATCCCGCCAGCGGCGCCAGGATCAAAAAGGCAGCATAGGCCAGGGCGACGCCGATGAGCAAACGCCTTCCCCAGGTGCTGCCGCGGGGAGCGGGACCCGCCCCTTGTTTCATTCCCGGCCTCGCTTGCGATAACGTTGGATGAGGGCGACGAGGGCGATGGCGCTGAAAGCGATCGCCATCATGGCAATCGACATGGCGCTGGCCCCCAGCCGGTTCTCCGACTCGACCTCGCCCAAGACATAGACGGCGGCCGTCTGCGAATAGAGCGGGATGTTCCCGGCCACGATGACGATGGCGCCGAACTCGCCGATGGCCCGCGCAAAGCTGAGCAGGGCGCCGCTGGTCAGGGGCAGGACCAGCGGCGGCAGAGTGACGCGGCGGAAAATCGTCCAGGAATTGGCCCCCAGGGTGGCGGCTGCATCCTCCTGCGCCCGGTCCAGTTCCAGCAGCACCGGCTGCACGGCCCGCACCACGAAGGGGAAGGTGATGAACAGCAGGGCCAGGACGATGCCCGGCGGCGCAAAAATGATCCGCCAGCCCCATGTCTCCTTCAGCCAGGCGCCCACGGCCGCTTGCGGCCCGTAGAGCACCACCAACATCACGCCGGTGACGAGGGTGGGGATGGCCAGGGGCAGGTCGACGATGGCATTGAGCCAGGGTTTGAGGGGAAAATCGTAGCGCACCAGGACGAAGGCCGTCAGGGCGCCCATGACGGTGTTGATCAGCACCATCGCCGCCGAGGTCCACAGGGTCAGCTTGAGGGCGGCCCAGGCGATGGGCTGCGAAATCTGTGCGAGAAGCCCGCCCAGCCCCGCGCGCAATCCATCCTGCAGGATGACGAGCAGCGGTATGATCAACAGCAGCGCCAGGTAAGAGAAGGCGGCGGCGCGCACCTCCCATTGCCGGCGGGCTGTGGTCGCGGCTTCCTCGCGACCGGGGCGGGCAACGGCGGTCATGGCGCGGTGTTCAGGCGCTGGACTTGCGAGACCAGGCGGGTGTAGATGCCGTCGCCGCCGAAGAATTCGGGTGTGACTTTGTCCCAGCCGCCAAGATCGGCGATGGTGAAGATGTCGGCGACGGCGGGATACGCAGCGGCGGCCGCCACAGCGCCATCGACCGAGCGCAACCCGTGCCTGGCAAAGACCGATTGCGCCGCCGGCGTGAACAGGAAGTCGACGAAGGCTTCCGCCGCCGCGCGCGTGCCGTGCTTATCGGCATAGACATCGACCACGGCCACCGGGTTCTCGATCAGGATGGTGGAGGTGGGGATGATGTACTCGTAGTCCTGCCCGGCCTGTTGCCCCACCAGGATCTCGTTCTCATAGGTGATGATGGCATCCCCCACGCCTTTCTCGAAGTTGGTGATGCTCTCGCGCGCCCCCTTGTCCATGACCGTGACATTGTTGAGCACACTCAACAGGAACTGCTGCGCCGCTGCCTCGTCGCCCGCCGGCACGCCCTCCACCTGCCCGCGCCGGGCGGCGCCATACAGGGCCAGGATGTTCCACATGGCGCCGCCGCTGGTCTTGGGGTTGGGCGTCAGCACCTCCAGGCCGGGTCTGGCCAGGTCGGCCCAATCGGTGATGGCTTCGGGATTGCCCTTGCGCACGCCGATGACGGCGATCGAGTCAGTGACCATGCCGTGGGCAGGGCCGAGGCGCCAGTCATGCTTGATCAGCCCGGCCTGCTCGATCCGGTTGATGTCGGCCTCCAACGACAGCGCGGCGATGTCGGCCTCGAAGCCTTCGACGATGGCGCGTGACTGCGCCCCCGAACCCAGGTAGGATTCCTCGAACACCACCTCCTGGCCGGTCTGCGCCTGCCACTGCTGCTGGAAGAGGGGGATCAGCTCGCTGTAGGCCTCGCGCGGGGTGGTGTAGGCGCCGAGGACGAGCTTGACCTGGCCGTTGCCGGCCGCTTCAGGCGTGTCCGCTGCCCCGCCGCACGCCGCCAGCACAACGGCGGCGAGCAGAGCGATGGAGAGTGAAATCAGACGATTTGACATAAGATGAACTCCTTTTGAGAGTGATGCGTGATACTCAATTTTTGCGCAAAATTTTGGGAGGAGCAAACGGTCGAGCGGAACGTTAACAATTGAGGTAGAATAGAAGTCACATCATTCGAAGGAGGTTTGCTATGTCAACTGTCATTCGCCTGGTGT
>JAIBAP010000076.1 GCA_019695115.1 Caldilineales bacterium
AGGCGAATGACAGTTGACATAGCAAACCTCCTTCGAATGATGTGACTTCTATTCTACCTCAATTGTTAACGTTCCGCTCGACCGTTTGCTCCTCCCAAAATTTTGCGCAAAAATTGAGTGATGCGTGATGCGTGGTGCGTGGTGCGTGATGTGTGATTTGTAGTGGCGACTTTAGTCGCCCTCCACGCACAGCATTATACACACAGGACTACCCGGCGCCATATCGTGACCGGGCATGGTTCGCCTGTCAGTCCATGACTGCGGAGCCGCGCACGCCCGCGTGCGGGTGTGTCGTGTCCAGGCCGCATCTGGGGGTGCTGGCTCCGCTAGAGGAGGATTGGCGTCGCCTACAACCGCCCGCTCACTTCCTTCAGCGCATCTTCCAACCGATCCAGCACGGCGTCGATCTGCGCATACTCGATCACCAGCGGCGGCTCGATCCGCACTGTCTTGGCATTAGTGAGCGTGCCCGCTACCACCACCCCGCGCTTGAACAGCCCCGCCGCCACGCTGTAACCCACCTCGGCATCGCGGAAGTGCTGGCCCAGCAACAGGCCCCGCCCGGTAATCTTATCGTAGATCATCGGGTAGTCGGCGGCCAGCTTCTCCAGCCCGGCCTTGAAATAGGCGCCCTTCTCGTCCGCCTGCCGGGGCAGGTCTTCTTCCAGGAGGACGGTGATGGCGGCGATAGCGGCGGCGCAGGCCAGGGGATTGCCGCCGGTGGTGGTGGTGTGGACGAAGGGGTTCGGCTCCATCATCACCTGCCAGACTTCCTCCCGCGCCCCAAAACACGAGACCGGCATCACGCCGCCGCCCAGGGCCTTGCCCATGGTGATGATGTCGGGGACGACCTGCCAGTGATCCACGCCCCAGAGCTTGCCGGTGCGCCCCAACCCGGTCTGCACCTCATCGGCGATCAGGAGCACGCCGTGACGGTCGCACGCCTGCCGCAGCCGCGGCCAGAAATCATCGGGCGGGACGATGGCCCCGGCCTCGCCCTGGATCGGTTCCATCACCACGGCGGCGATGTCCTGCCCCACGGCATCGGCGATCTGCAACTGGCGTTCGACGGCGTCGGCATCGCCGAACGGCACCCATTGCACATAGGGATACAGGGGCAGGGCCGGGGAGCGGAAGTCGGATTTGCCCAGCAGGCTGAGCGAGCCCATCGTCTTGCCATGAAACCCGCGCAGCGAGGTGATGAACCCGGCCTTGCGCGTGTACATCTTTGCCAGCTTCATCGCCCCCTCCACCGCCTCGGTGCCGCCGGCGGCAAAGAAGAAGTATTGGATGTCACCGGGCGTGATCATGGCCAACAGCCGGGCCAGCACCCCGCGCAGGGGGTCGAGCAGTTCCTGGCTGGGCATGGGCGTGCGGTTGAGTTGAGCGCGCACGGCCTCGACCACGCGCGGGTGCGACCAGCCCAGCGAGAGCAGGCCATAGCCGCCCAGACAGTCGATCCACTCGCGGCCAAAAGCATCCTGCATGACCGCGCCGCGGCCCGTCCATTCGGTGGCGGCGAACATACCGGCTTCCGTGACCGATTTGCGGTACTCCAGGAAGCCGCGATTGAAATGATGGGCGAAGTTGTACAGCGTTTCTTCGACAATGGCTTCGCCCTCAGCCTGGGTGAGCGTGGGTTTGGCGATGATGTCGAGCCAGCGATGGCCGTAGGAAAGGGCGTCGGGATGCGTGGTCATGGGTGAAAGACGTTGATTGTTGATTGTTGATTGTTGATTGTTGACTGTTGATTGTTGACTGTTGAATGTTTTGTTCCGTGTTCCGTGTTCCGTGTTCCGTATAACAATCGTTCTACGCAACACGCACCACGATACACGCAATAACCAATTACCAATAACCAGTTACCAACTTCCCCACACTCTCACGAAAGACAGCCGTATGGTGATCGATGTCGGTCTCGGTGGCGTCGGGGGCGATGAGGGCCATGTTATGGAAGGGGGTGAGGAGGATGCCGCGGTTGAGCGCGGCCAGGTGCATGTAGCGGTCGAGGTCGTGGTCGATGGCGGCGGCGGCCTCGGCGCCGTTGCGCGGCGGGTGGGGGCAAAACCAGTATTCGGCCCGGCAGCCGAGGCGGGCGACGTGCCAGGGCAGACCGAACTCGCCGATGACCTCCTCGACCCCAGCAGTGAAACGCTCGGCCAGGGGGATGGTGCGGTCGTAGGCCGCCTGGGTCAGCACCTGGCCCAGGGTGGCGCGCATCGCCGCCAACGAGAGGGCGTTGCCGGCCAGCGTGCCGCCGATCCCGCCCACGTCGGCGTTCTCGTAGTCGGTGGCGGCCCGAATCCGTTCGGCTACCTCGGCCGAGAAGCCATAGACCGCGCCGGGGATGCCGCCGCCGATGGGTTTGCCCAGGGTGATCAGGTCGGGCTGCAGCCCGTGGGTGGCGGTGTAGCCGCCCGGCCCGGCGCAGATGGTGTGGGTTTCGTCGATGATCAGCAGCGTGCCCGTGCGCCGGGTGATCTCCCGCAGGGCGTCGTGGTAGCCAGGGTCGGGGTGGACGATGCCGATGTTGGTCATGGCCGGTTCGGCCAGCACGCAGGCCACATCGCCCGGCGCCAGGGCCGCTTCGAGGGAGGGGATGTCGTTGAACTCGATCACGCGCGTGGTCAGGGCCGGGTTGACGGCGGGGCCGATGTTGCCGTCGCGGGGCCGGGTCAGGCCGTGCTCGAGGGTGATGAAGGTCTCGTCCACCGAGCCGTGATAGCACCAGTTGTAGACCAGGATCAGCGGGCGGTGGGTGATCTGCCGGGCCAGGCGGATGGCGAAGCGGTTGGCGTCGGTGGCGGTGAGGGTGAATTGCCAGTAGGGCAGCCCAAAGCGCCGCGCCAGGTCCGCCCCCACCCAGACGGCATCCTCGGTGGGCAGCATGAAGGTGAGGCCGCGGCGCAGCTGTTGGCCGATGGCGGCGACGGCAGCGGCGGGCGCATGGCCGGTCATGGCCCCGGTGTCGCCCAGGCACAAGTCCAGGTAGCGTCGGCCGTCCACATCGGTGAAATGCGTCCCGCCGGCCTCCTGCACGAACACCGGGAAGGGGCTGGCCCAGCGCACCATCCAGTTCATGGGCACGCCGTCGTGCAGATGCGCCCTGGCTTGCTCGAACAGCGCCCGCGAGCGCGGGTGTTCGGCGATGAATCGCGCGTCTTCAGCCGCCAGCAACTGTTGGAGATGGGTTCGGTCGATGGTGGGCATGGTGTTGGTTATTGGTGCTTGGTGATTGGTTATTGGCGCCAATAACCAATCACCAATAACCGCTTCTCTACTGACCCTTCACTTCCGTCCAGATGCGGTCGTAGAGCGGGGTGGCTTCGCCAACATCTTCGATGCGGTGGCCGCTCTTGAGCACATCAGCCGGGGTGTTGGTGATGTTCGAGTCTATGTAGGTCTTGTAAAGCTCAGGTTGCTTGTCTTTCGCATAGTCGAGAGCGGCTTTGTTCGGATTGCTGTAGGGGAAATCGCGCAGCATCATCCAAAAGAGGTCGGGCTGCAGGCTGTAATTCAACCAGGCGTAGGCGGCGTCGAGATGGGGGACGCTGACCGGGATGGCCCAGTTGTCCTGCCAGACGATGGGGCCTTCGCTGGGGTAGATATACTGGAGGGCAGGGTTTTCCTTTTGGGCCAGCACGGCTTCGCCTGTCCAGATGAAGCCGAGGTCAACGTCGCCGCCGATCAAGGCCGTCTTGGGGCTGTCGCTGTCGAAGAGCTTGATGTTCGGCACCAGCTCGGCGAGTTTGGCCTTTGCTTCGTCCAACTGGGCCGGGTCGTGGGTGTTGGGGTCGTAGCCCAGCGTCAGCAGGGTGAAAGCGATGACTGCGCGCGAGTCGTCTATGGAGACGATGCGGCCGGCGTATTCCGGTTTCCAGAGGTCGGCAAACGAGGTCGGCGGTTCGCTTACGGCCTCGGTGTTGACCATGATGGCATCGGTGCCGGCCTGATAGGGGATGGTGTAGTCGTTGTTGGGGTCGAAGGGCAGGTTCAGGTAGTTGGGGTCGAAGTTGGCCATGGGCAGCTTGCTCTTGTCCAGCTTTTGCAGCAAGCCCTGCCGCCCCATCAGGGGCACGATGTAATCGGTAGGGATGACGAGGTCGTAGTTGGCGCCGCCGGCCGAGAGTTTGGCATACATCTCCTCGTTGGCCGAGTATTCATCGTGGTTGACTTTGAGGCCGTAGACCAGCTCGAAGCAGTCGATGATGTCCTGGGGGATGTACTCAGTCCAGACGAACAGGTTCAGTTCCTTCGAGGTCACCTCCAGCCTGGGGTTTGGCGCCGGGCATTCGAAGCCGGACGAAGTGACCTTCTTTGCGTCCGTGGCGCCGCCACCGCCGTTGCCTCCGCAAGCGGCCAGGAACAGGGTGAAGGCGATGAAGAGAGGGATGAGGCGGGTCAGGGTGCGCATGGCTTCTCTCCTTTGGCAGAGGCGGGTGGGATGGTGCGGACGGTCGGGCAGGGGTGGCGTTGCCAATCTGGGGGGGCGTGGGCGCATTGTTCATCAAATGGCCGGGATTGGCAAGACTGTGGCTATCGCATGTATTGCTGTTTCCGCTTTTCCCTCTCGCTCCTGGCTTCGAAGAGGAGTTGGTCGAGATCCAGGTCGCTGATCGAGGGGTCGAAGGTGGTGGGCGCGGTTTCGGCGGCCAGGTGGTAGGCCGCGCCGGCGCTGTCTCGTGCGATGTAGCCTTCGTCGATCAGATAGCGGCGGAGGGTGACGTGGTCGAGCCCACAGCTATCGCCAAAGCGGTTGGTCCAGCGCCGCAAGGCGTCGTTCAGCTCGCTCTCGGTGTAGCTGCGCGCCGGGTCGAGGCCGAGGATGGCGCTGACGAAGACGATGTCGCGGTCGGGTCGTTTCTTGGGCAGGCCCTGCCCGGCCAGCAGGATGGTGACGAAGCGGGAGGTGAATTGGGGTTCGGTGATGTGGGACATAGGTGAGAATGAGTTGGAGATTGCTCCAGCCGTAGAAGGCCAGGTTGTGCACCGTCTTCAGCGCGCGAGCGTCTTTTCGATCCTGCGGTCGGGAATGAACCAGATGATCGCCACCAGTACGTACAACCCGAAGGCCAGCCACGGGGCAAAGAGAGCGATGGGGATGGCGATGGCGTAGATCGCCATCGACGCCATCCCTTTGCGATCACGACCAACCGCCTCTGCCAACAGGGAATCTTTGCCCTGGACGGCAATCAAGGCGCGGGAGAGGATGAAGTAGGCGACGCCGGCCATCAGCAAGACGAAGCCGTAGACGGCCACCGGCCAGGCGGCGAAGTTGTGTTCGCCCATCCAGGCGGTGGCGAAGGGCGCGAGCGAGAGCCAGAATAGCAGGTGGATGTTGGCCCAGAGCACGCGGCCATCCACATGCCTGGCGGCCTGGAGCATGTGATGGTGGTTGTTCCAGTAGATGCCGACAGAGACGAAACTGAGGACGTAGCTGAGGAAGATCGGCGCCAACGGCAACAGGTCTGCCAGGGCGGTTCCCTCCGGCGGTCTCAGTTCCAAGACCATGATTGTGATAATGATGGCGATGACGCCATCGCTAAAGGCTTCCATGCGGCCTTTGGTCATTGTCTGTTTCCTTGAAGTCGATTTTGTCGTCTCATGTGGCGTCGGTCAAGATTGACCTTGACTTTGTCCAGGCGGTTATGGAATGTGAATGAGATACACTTGACACGTCTAGAGTTTGCACAAACTAGGCGATAACATGCAAATTGATTACGATCCAGAAGCTGATGCCATCTACGTTCGCCTGCGCGACGGCGTGGTCGATGATACTCTGGAAGTAGGTAAATATATCTGCGTCGATGTCGATAGCGAAGGCTTACGATTGGGCCTGGAGATTCTGTTCGCCGGGCGTATGCTTGCGCAGAGCGATTTCACGCGGGTAACGGTCAATATCGGCAGAGTTCTGGAGCCAGCTTAGCCTCGCCCGCGCCTCAGCCGTTTTCCCGCGCCTGCAAACGCTGCGTCAATAGCAGGACAAGCAGGATGAGCAGGATCCAGACGGTCGAGAGGGCGTTGACTTCGGGAGTGATGATGCGCCGCAGGAGGCCGTAAACATAGATCGGCAGGGTGGTGGCGCCGGGGCCGGTGGTGAAGAAGGTGATGACGAAATCATCCAGCGAGAGGGTGAAGGCCAGCAGGGCGCCGGCCATGACGCCGGGAGCGATGTTGGGCAGCGTCACCCGCCAGAACGTAGTCCATTCCGTGGCCCCCAGGTCGCGCGCCGCCTCCTCGATCGCACGGTTGAACCCGGTCAGGCGGGCGCGCACTACCAGGATAACGAAGGGGACGCTGAAGGCGATGTGCGAGATGATGACGGTGGCCAGCCCCATGCCCAAACGCAGCCCCAGCGCCGCGTTGAGCGCCCGAAACACGGCGCTGAACAAGACCAGGATGCCGATCCCCATCACCAGCTCGGGGATGATGATGGGGATATAGAGCGAGGCCTCGGAAAAGCGTTTGGCGGGGAAGCGATAACGCTGCAAGGCCAGCGCCGCCATCGTGCCGATGACGGTGGCGCCGAGGGTCGAGACGAAGGCAATGACAAGGGTGTTGCGGGCGGCGGCCAGCACCTCGTCGTTGCGGAACAGTTCGCAAAACCAGTAGAACGGCCCGCACGCCCCGCGATTGACGATGCCTTCGAACACGATATTGGTGCGCGAGGAATTGAAGGCGTAGACGATCAGTACCAGAATGGGCGCGTAGAGAAAGACATAGACCAGGACGATGAAAAAACGCAGCCAGGGTGAACGTTTGTTGCTCATGCGACGGTGATCTCCTCCCCAAAGCCGAAGCGACGGGTGTAGTAAAGCGTGACCAACAGGGTCAGCACCATGAGGATGATCGAAGCGGCCGAGCCAAAAGCCGGGTCGCGGGCGTCCAGGAATTGTCGCTGGATGAGGTTCCCCACCAGGATCACCTGCCGTCCGCCCAAGACGTCGGAGACGATGAACGTGCCCATCACCGGCACGAAGACCAGGATCGTCCCCGCCACCACTCCCGGTAACGAGAGCGGTGCCGTCATCCGCCAGAAGGTGCGCAGGGCATTGGCGCCCAGGTCGGCGGCAGCTTCGTAGAGGTGAGGCTCGATCTTCTCGAGCGAGGTGTACATGGGCAGCACCATAAAGGGCAGGAATTCATACACCATCCCCACCAACACCGCCCCGGGCGTGTACAACATCTCCAGCGGCTGGAAATGCAACCCAAATAGCCCAAACAGGAAGCCCAGCACCCCATTGATCACCCCTTGCGTGCGCAGTAGCATGATCCAGGCATAGAGGCGGATGACGAAGTTCGTCCACAACGGCACCAGCACCAGGAAGAGATAGGTGTTGCGGTGGCCGGCGGGGGCGCGGGCGATGAAATAGGCCAGGGGATAGCCGATCAGGATGCACAACACGGTCGTTTGCAGGCCAAGCACAACCGACCGCCAGAGAATGGTCAGATACAAGTTGTCGAAGCACGGTGGGGGCGTGTCGCCGCAGGCTGCTGTGCGGCTGACGCCGATCAAACGCAGATAGTTGTCGAGTGTAAAAGTGTAGACAACATTGCCATCGGGGTCGCGGCGGCCAAAGGAAGTGATGAGGACAAGGAGGAGGGGGATGATCAACAAGACGATCATCCACAACAAGGTGGGGCTGACCAGCAGCAACCCACGGCGGGCTTCTGGATCCGGGCGTTTCGTGGTTGCGGCCATAGCTTACTCCACCAGAATGCGGGCGGCTGCGGGCGCGAAGGCAACCGTGACGGCGTCGCCAACGATGGCCAGGCTGCGAGAGGTTGGATCGACGTTCTGCTCGCGCACTCTCAGCCCCTGTCCGCCATCCAGTCGGACGGCGTAATGCGTATCGGTGCCGATGTAGACGACATCCTCCACCCGACCCGTCAGTTGAACATAATCTTCTGGCAGCCGCACATGTGCCTGCAAGCCGCTCAGGTGCATCTTTTCTGGCCGGATGGCGACCGTGATCGCCTGACCTCGGCTCAGACTCAACTCTGATACGGTTCGGATCGCGTCCCCACCAGCCAAGGTCACCCGAACCTCCTGCCCAATCTGATCCTCGACGACGCCCGCCAGAAAGCTGGTTTCGCCGATGAAGTCGGCCACGAAACGACTGTTGGGGCGCTCGTAGATTTCGGACGGCGACCCCATCTGCAAGACGCGACCGTGGTTCATTACGGCGATGCGGTCCGACATGGTCAGGGCCTCTTCCTGGTCGTGGGTGACGAAGATGAAGGTGATCCCCACCTCGCGCTGGAGCCGTTTTAGCTCGAGCTGCATCTCCTTGCGCAGTTTCTGATCCAGCGCCCCCAGCGGCTCATCCAGCAGCAGCACCTCCGGCCGTTTGACCAGGGCCCGGGCCAGGGCCACACGCTGTTGCTGCCCGCCCGACAGTTGCTTGGGTTTGCGCTTCTCATAGCCTGGCAGACGCACCATCGCCAGCGCCTCGCCCACCCGCTGTGCGATCTCTGGCTTGCCCACCCGATCCATCTCCAGCCCGAAGGCGACGTTCTGGCCGATGGTCATGTGCGGGAAGAGGGCGTAGTTCTGGAAAACGGTGTTGACCGGGCGCTTGTTGGGCGGGGTGCTTCCCATCGGCTTGCCGTGGATGAAGATCTCGCCGGCGGTGGGGAACTCGAACCCGGCGATCATACGCAGGCTGGTGGTTTTGCCGCAGCCCGACGGCCCCAGCAGGGCGAAGAATTCGCCGTCGAAGATCTCGATCGTGGTTTGGTCGACTGCAACCACCTCGCCCCCGCCGGGATTGGGGAAGCGTTTGCTGACCTCGCGCATTTCAATGGCGTATTTCAAAGCGGGACCTCCTGAGGATTGGGGATTGGGGATTGGAGATTGCGAATTGCGAATTGGATCGATCACAAATGGCACGAATAGAGCCAGTTACCAGTTACCAGTTACCAGTTACTAGTTACCACCTACCACCTGCGACCTGCGACCTGCCACCTGCTACTCTCTCACCACCACCTGCGTCGAGCAGTGGGGGCCGCCGTAGCCGCCGGTGAGGGCCGAGAAGTCGATGGGGATGGCGTTCACGCCGTGGTGAGGGAGCCGGTCGAACAGGGCGGGGCCGGCCTGCCGCACGCCCAGCCAGTGGTTGGGGGCCAGCAGCAGCCCGTTGGGAGCAAAGTTGCGGCTTTCTTCTGCCGAGAAGGTGAGGATGCGGATGTTTTTGTCGGTCAGGTAGCGGCTGAGGGGCAGGCGGGAAACCAGGCGATAGCGAAAGCGGTCGGGGTCGCCATCGGGCCGGTAGATGTCGATCTCTGGCTCATTGGCGCTGTGCAACCGGGTTTCGCATAGTAAACAGAGGTCAGGAGCGAGGAAGGCGAAGTAGGTGTCGAGGTGCATCTCGTCCATTTGCCGGCGTGGGTCGCGGACAACGGCCACCTCGACATGGCCGTAAACCCGCTGCTCCAGACACTGGCCGATGCCGTCCTCGTCCGAAAGCAGCCCCTGGCCCTGCAAAACGAAGTCGCCGGCCGGGATGAAGTCTCCACCTTCGAGAAAACCGGGCGGCTGCACACGGTAGAGCGGGGTCACGCCGAGCTGGGCGAGGGCATAAGCGGCCAGGTCGTTTTCCCGGCGACGCTTTTCCAGGCGCAGACGGCCAATGACAACACCACTTCGTGTCGTAAAAAGTGGGTCGCGCAGGTAGTAGGCGCTGCCTCCAGCCAGTTCGTAGCGGGCAAGAAAGCGGCTGGTGGGATCGAGGGCCTGGGGATTGGGGGTCAGTTTGATGGTGGGGGCAAGCATGACGAGATCGACCAGGGCGGCGGGATCCAGGCTGGCAAGCGAGGCAGCGAGATCGGCGGCAGCCAGGGCTGCGTCATCGGCAGCGAGATCGGCAGCATCCAGCCGGACGCTTTGCCCGGCCCAGCTTTCGAGCCTGGCTCGCGCATTGTCGTTCATGTCGACGCCGTTCAGCAGCGCCTGGCGCAGGTCGATGACCCGCACGTCGTGTTCCTCCAGACGGCGCCGAAAGGCCCGGTGCTCGGCCTGCGCCTGGGCCAGCGGAAACGGGCGCATGAAATTGGCGGCGCTGGGTAGCAACAGGTCGAAAAGGGTCTCGGTCCCTGGCTCGCAGACCAGCACCACGCGGGCGCGGCCCCATTCGGCGGCTTGAGAGGGCTGGAAGGTTGCGTCAGGGAGCGACACGGGCAGGGTGGGAAGGGTGCGAGGGTGAAAAGGGAGGTCGGAAAAGCGTCGAATCGGCCCTGTGCATGCCCCCAAACCCAGGGTGGCGGTAGTATAGTCAAGAGGCGCGGAGCCTTGCAAGTGGGGGCGAGACCACAGAGCAATGAACTCGCGCCCTTTGAACGGGATCGCCTCACTTCGTCCGGCCAGAACCAGGCCAGACTCTGTTCGCAACGCTACGCGCCCCAAGATGCAGCGCGCCGGAGGACGATCGGGAGTTGACTTTCTACGATAATCGTCGTAGTATGCAGATAGTGCCACGATTATCGTAGAGAATTCTATGAACGATCTCGATTTCTCGATCCTCAGCTTCTTGCAGCGCGACGGCCGTACGCCCTACACCGAGATCGCCGCCGCCATCGGCGTCTCGGAGGCGACGGTGCGGCAACGGGTGGGGCGGCTGCTGGCCGACGGCAAATTGCAGATCGTGGGCCTGATCGACCCCAACCGGCTTGGCTTCGAGGCGCCCGCCCTGATCGGCGTCAGCATCGAGGGGGCAGAAATCGAAGCCGCCGCCGCCGCCATCGCCGCCTTCCCCGAGGTCAGCTATCTGGTGATGGTGTCGGGCGAGTACGACCTGATCGTGGAGGTGCTCTGCCGGGATCGGGAGCATCTGGCCGAGTTTCTCAACCAGCGGCTGCGCCGGACGCCGGGCGTCAGCCACAGCCGCAGTTTCGTCATCCTCCGCACCTTCAAGATGGCCTACGGCGCCCAGGTGACATCTGGCATGGTACGCGGATGAACGCGGATCGACGCGGATCGATTTCATTCTTTTTTTCACCCCACAAGGAGACAACTTTATGAGTCTGCAAGGCCCAAAAACCAGCGCATTGTATCGAAAAGCAACGGAAGTCATGCCCTATGGCGTCAATTCCCATTTCCGCTACTGGGGGCCGGACGACACCCTGGTGATCGCACGCGGCCAGGGCGCCTACATCTGGGACGCTGACGGTAAACGCTATATCGACTATCGCCTCGGCTTCGGCCCCGTCATCCTCGGCCATTCCTACCCGGCCGTAGCCCAGAAGGTGCAGGAGGCGGCGGCCAACGGCACCATCTTCGCCTGGACGACGCCGGGCGAGATCACGCTGGCCGAGCGCATCATCCGCATGTGCAAGGTGGACAAGGTGCGACTGACCAACACCGGCACCGAAGCGACGATGCACGCTCTGCGGGTGGCGAGAGCCTTCACGGGGCGTGAGAAGTTCATCAAGTTCGAGGGCCATTACCACGGCATGTCCGACTACCTGAATTTCAGCACGGCCTCAGCCGAGAAGCGGCAGCTCGGCTCGCGGCGCAGCCCGCACAGTGCCCCCATGAGCTCGGGCATCCCGCGCCAGATCGCCGATTACGTCATCACCCTGCCGTTCAACGATGTCGAGCGGCTGGAAGAGACGGTGCACGCCCGCTGGGGCGAGCTGGCTGCCATCGTTTTCGAGCCGATGATGGGCAACGCCGCCGGCATCCTGCCCAAGCCAGGTTATCTGCAGAAGATCCGTGAACTGTGCGATCAGTACGGCATCGTCATGATCATGGACGAGGTGAAGACCGGCTTCCGCATTGCCAACGGCGGGGCGCAGGAGTATTTTGGGGTGCAGGCCGACCTGGTCACTTATGCCAAGGCCCTGGGCAACGGCCATCCTGTGGCTGCCATCGCTGGCAAAGAGGCGGTGATGATGAACATCAAGCCGGGCGAGGTCGCCTATGGCGGCACCTATATCGGCAACAGCATCGGCGTCGCCGCGGCCAACGCCACCCTGGAAGTGATCGAGAACGAACCGGTGATCGAGACGATCAACCGGCGCGGCCAGGCCCTGATGGATGGCATCGCCGAGATCCTTACCCGTTTCGACCTGCCCCACGTCATCAGCGGCACGCCGGGAATGTTCGGCTTCAAGCTGGGCGATACCAGCGAGGCGGTCGATTTTCGCGATTATCTGGAAGGCGACGCCGAACTGTACGAGGCGATTGCCATGGAACTTTCCCATCGCGGCGTCCAGCCTGACTCGGACGGTCGCGAACCCTGGTTCCTGTGCTACAGCCTGAGCGAAGCCGATGTGGCCGAGACGCTGGAGATCTTCAACGATTCTGTGGCGGCGGTGAAGGCGAGAGGGTGAGATGGAGAGCCGCAGAGACGCAGAGATGGAGAGACGCAGAGACGCAGAGACGCAGAGACGCAGAGATGGAGAGACGCAGAGACGCAGAGACGCAGAGATGGAGAGACGCAGAGACGCAGAGACGCAGAGATGGAGAGACGCTACACTCATCGAGGTCAGGGCTTTCCGGTTCTCATATCCACTGAGTCGTAAAGCGTCAGAGTGCTAATTATGTCATGCTGAGCGGGTCGATCACACAAGGTTGTTGCAGAGGAATTCCAGCGAAGCATCTCGCGTGGGCCATCCAAATCTCATGAATTGTATGATGCCTTTCCGTTAGTGCTGACCTAAGACGCGCGAGAACCTGTCCTGAGCGTAGCGAATGGATGCTTCGCTGGTATGGTCTTCACCATGTAAGTTGGCCGATTGACCCGCTCAGCATGACACACTATCGAGGAGTTCTCTTGCATCAAATGAGAAACGGAAAGCCCTGCATCGAGGTAGGTTATGGCGAATATCCGAAGTTACAAGGAGCTGCGTGTCTATCAGGCGGCGATTGATGCAACTATGCGCATCTTTGAGGTTACAAAGCAGTTTCCGCCCGAAGAACGCTATTCAATGACAGATCAGATGAGACGTTCATCAAGATCCGTTTGTACGAATATCGCTGAGGCCTGGCGCAAGCGTCGCTATCCCAATCACTTCGTGAGCAAGATCACGGATTCTGAGAGCGAAGTTGAGGAGACGCCCATGCTTCATCTTCTTCAGGGCGGTTCCAATCCCTGGCAAGCACCTCTTCCGATGCCAGCATTGTCTGATAGGCTTCTGAGGGTTCCCGCACACCCGCCCATTTCGTCTCGCGTTCGGCGAGATACGAGATGAAGTCATAGACGACGGCGAGTTTGTCGTCGGGCAGGTCGAGCAACCGTGTCGTGATCTGAGCAATCGCTGCTTGCTGCATGGCTTTCCTCCTGTGGCGGTTCGTTGCGAAGCCGGAGCTACTCGCGGCCACCTACGGCATCCTAGCATCTTCACACCCTACCTGCAAACAAGGAACTTGGACATGAAAATCACCGTCCTCGGCGGCGCCGGAAAGATGGGCTGCATCGCCGTACAGACACTGGCCAGCGATGAGCGCGTCGAAGAAGTCGTCATCGCCGATGTCAATCTGGAGCAGGCGCGGGGCGTGGCCGACTATCTCGGCAGCCCCAAGGTCGCCATCCGCCGCGCCGACATCGGCGACCATGCCGGCCTGGTCGAGGTCCTGACCGGCTCGGACGCCTGCCTGAACGCCACCGTCTACTACACCAACCTGGCGGTGATGGAAGCATGCCTGGCCGCGGGCGCCCACTACACCGACCTGGGCGGGCTGTTCCACACCACGCGCAAACAGCTGGAACTGGGCGGGCGCTTCGAGGCGGCCGGGCTGAGCGCGGTGCTGGGGATGGGGTCGGCGCCCGGCATCCCCAATGTCCAGGCTCGCTACGCCGCCGACCGGCTGGATACGATCGACAGCATCCGCATCTACGATGGCATCAAGCCGCCTGCCGCCAGCGACGCCCGCTTCACCTACGCCATCCCCACCATCCTGGACGAACTGACCCTGGAGCCGATGGTCTTTCGCGAGGGCGAGTTCCGGGCCTGCGAGCCGTTGAGCGAATTCGAGGACTATCTCTTCACCCCGCCGGTGGGCCTGCTGCCCATGCACCTCTCGCTTCATTCCGAGGTGGCCACGCTGCCCCTGACGTTTGCCGGCAAGGGCGTGCGCGAGTGCTTTTTCAAGATCAACTACTGGGGGATGGCCAAAGAGACGGTGGACAAGGTGCGGGTGTTGGCTGAGTTCGGCCTGCATCGCCGCGAGCCGATCAGCGTCGGCGAGCGGACGGTGATCCCGCGCGATGTCATCCTGGCTCTGCTGGCCGGCAATGTCCCGCCCATCACCGAGTTCCTGGCGCCCCCCCGCAACCAGCCGCCCGACTGGACGAAGGAGATCGTGACCGAGGTGCGGGGGACCAAGGCTGGCCGGGCGATGACCTATCGCCTGGGCACGTTGACGGTGAAAGGCAGCCTGCCCACCGGCGCCGCTCCGGCCATCGCCGCCGTCTGGCTGGCAGCGGGCCGCATCCCGGCCGGTGTCCATCCGCCGGAGGCCGTGCTCGACCCGGAGCCCTTCTTCGCTGAACTGACGGCGCGCGGGATGCCGACGCAGGTCTCGGTCACGTCACCCCTTTGACAGCAAACGCCGGCAACTTCTATACTGTCTGCCAATTCGTTCGTTTCCCGCTTCTCGACTGGCGAAACCCGGCCCACTCAAGCCGGGCGTGGACCTACCACAAGGGAGAGAAGCGGCCATCCCATGACAACAGTCGCTCGCCTGGGCTGGGTAGTCGGACATTCGTTCCGGCTACCCTTGTTTTTTGCCACGAATTCGACGAAATTGCACGAATTTGGTTGATCATTCGTGTAAATTCGTGAAATTCGTGGCCCATTTCGCAATCCGAAATTCACAATCCCTTCCTATGCGCGCACTCCTCTCGCTTTCCGACAAAACCGGTCTCATCGACTTCGCCCGCGGACTGCACGACCTGGGCGTCGAACTCGTCGCCAGCGGCGGCACGGCCAAAGCCCTGGCCGGGGCCGGCCTGCCCGCCATCGCCGTCTCCGACCTCACCGGCTACCCCGACCTGCTGGATGGCCGCGTGAAAACCCTCCATCCCGCCATCCACGGCCCCATCCTCGCCCGACCCACCGCCGAGCACCTGGCGGAATTGGCGCGGCACGGCATGACGCCTATCGATCTCGTCGTCTGCAACCTCTATCCCTTCGAGCGTACGGTTGCCAGCGCCGACGTGAGCGAGGCCGAGGCGGTCGAGAACATCGACATTGGCGGGGTGACGCTACTGCGGGCGGCGGCCAAGAACTTCGAGCGGGTGACGGCGGTGGTCGATCCGGCCGACTATGGCCCGGTGCTGGCGGCGCTGGCGGGGGATGGCATCCCGCTGGAGCAGCGGCGCCGCCTGGCCCTCAAAGCCTTCCGCCACACCGCCGCCTACGACGCCGCCATCAGCCGCTACCTGACGCGGCAGGTGGAGGGCGACGCCCTGCCGGAGGTGCTGACCCTGACGGCCGAGCGCGTCCAGGCCCTGCGCTACGGCGAAAACCCGCACCAAAGCGCCGCCCTCTATCGCTGGCAGGGCTTACAGCCGGCCTTCGAGCAGCTCCAGGGCAAGGAACTGAGCTACAACAACCTGGGCGACCTTGACGGCGCCTGGGGTGCGGTCAACGAATTCGAGGCGCCCGCTGTGGCCATCATCAAACACGCCAATCCCTGCGGCCTGGCTGCGGCCGATGACCTGGCGGTGGCCTATCGACGCGCCCTTGCCTGCGACCCCGTCAGCGCCTTTGGCTCGATCATCGCCGTCAACCGGCCGGTGGATGTGGCCCTGGTCGAGGCCATCGGCCCGCTCTTCGTCGAGGTGCTGGCCGCGCCTGATTTCGCGCCCGATGCCCTGGCCAGGCTGGGCAAAAAGCAAAATCTGCGGGTGATGAAGCACACCGGGGCCTCAGCTTTCCCCTTGCGGTTGGTGACGGTCGAGGGCGGGCTGCTGGCGCAGACGCCCGACGACGAACTGCTGGCCGAGGCGCGGGCGGTCACACAGCGGCAGCCGAGCGCCGAGGAGATGGCCGACCTGCTGTTTGCCTGGCGCGTGGCCAAATGGGTCAAGTCCAATGCCATCGTCTTTGCCAAGGGCCGGGCGACGGTGGGCGTGGGGGCCGGGCAGATGAGCCGCGTCGACGCCGTCCATTACGCCGGGATGAAGGCGGGTGAGCGGGCGACGGGTGCGGTCATGTCCTCCGACGCCTTCTTCCCCTTTGCCGATGGCATCGAAGCCGCGGCCAAATTCGGGATCACGGCCGTCATCCAGCCCGGCGGCTCGGTGCGGGACGATGAGGTGATCGCCGCCGCCGACCGGCTGGGGCTGGCGATGGTGTTCACCGGCATGCGGCATTTCCGGCATTGACCGTAGGGGCGAGGAGACCTCGCCCCTACGATGGGGGAATGAACGAATCCGAGGCCGGGTAGGGGCGTGGTTTCCACGCCCGGTTTTCACGCCCGGTTTCCACGCCCGGTTTCCACAGGCGCATCCGCGACCGAGGGCGAGGAGAGGGCGAGGGGAGGGCGAGGAGACCTCGCCCCTACGATGGGGGGGGTGGACGAATCCGAGGCCGGGTAGGGGCGTGGTTTCCACGCCCGGTTTCCACAGGCGCATCCGCGACCGAGGGCGAGGAGAGGGCGAGGGGAGGGCGAGGAGACCTCGCCCCTACGATGGGGGGGGACGAATCCGAGGCCGGGTAGGGGCGTGGTTTCCACGCCCGTTTGCACGGCCGATTCCACGTCCGTTTGCACGGCCGATTCCACGCCCGATTGCACGGCCGATTCCACGCCCGTTTGCACGGCCGATTCCACGCCCGTTTCCGCAGGCGCATTCGCGACCGAGGGGACCTCGCCCCTACGATGGGGGGTGGACGAATCCGAGGCCGGGTAGGGGCGTGGTTTCCACGCCCGTTTCCACGCTCGATTGCACGCCCGATTGCACGGCCGATTCCACGCCCGTTTGCACGGCCGATTCCACGCCCGTTTCCGCAGGCGCATTCGCGACCGAGGGCGAGGGGAGGGCGAGGGGAGGGCGAGGAGACCTCGCCCCTACGATGGGGGGGGTGGACGAATCCGAGGCCGGGTAGGGGCGTGGTTTCCACGCCCGTTTGCACGGCCGATTCCACGCCCGATTGCACGGCCGATTCCACGCCCGATTGCACGGCCGATTCCACGTCCGTTTCCGCAGGCGCATCCGCGACCGAGGGCGAGGAGAGGGCGAGGAGAGGGCGAGGGGAGGGCGAGGAGAGGGCGAGGAGAGGGCGAGGAGACCTCGCCCCTACGATGGGGGGTGAACGAATCCGAGGCCGGGTAGGGGCGTGGTTTCCACGCCCGATTGCACGGCCGATTCCACGCCCGTTCGCACGGACGTTTCCACGCCAGATTCCACAGGCGCATCCGCAACCGAGGGCGAGGAGACCTCGCCCCTACGATGGGGGGTGGACGAATCCGAGGCCGGGTAGGGGCGTGGTTTCCACGCCCGTTTGCACGGACGTTTCCACGCCCGTTCGCACGGACGTTTCCACGCCCGATTGCACGCCCGGTTTCCACGCCCGGTTTCCACAGGCGCATCCGCGACCGAGGGCGAGGAGAGGGCGAGGGGAGGGCGAGGAGACCTCGCCCCTACGATGGGGGGGGTGGACGAATCCGAGGCCGGGTAGGGGCGAGGCCGGGTAGTAGCGTAGTAGGGGCGAGGTTACCTCGCCCCTACTACGCTACTACTACGCTATGGCCCCAAACTCACATCGTCGATCAGCAGGCTGCTGACCAGGCTGTTGTCGGCCGTCGTGCGGAGGGTGAGGGTGATGGTCTGGCCGGCGAAGGCGGCCAGGCTGAGTTCGTGCTGCCCCCAGGCGCCGGTTTCGTTGTCTGCGCAGAGATCGCTGCTCCAAAGAGGATCGCCGGCGCCTTCGATGCTGAGGGTGGCGAAGTCGTAGCCGCACTGATCGTCCGACATCAGGTAGGCCCAGAAGCGTAGGGAGAGTGGGGGCGAGGGGGGCAAGAGGACGGTCTGGGAGAGGGTGCTGGCTTCGTAATCGGCGCCGCCAAGCCAGGCCACCCAGGCGCCAGCATGGGGCGCGGCCGGCAGAGCGCCGCTGACGATGAGCGGGAAACCCTGCGAGGAGGTCTGAGTCCAGGCGGGGCCGGGGCCGGCCTCGAAATCGCCGTTGCGCAAGGCCGAAATCGGCAGGGGTGAACCGCGTTTGTGGGCTGCCAGCACCAGGGGCAGGGGCAGCCAGGTGGTCGGCGCTTCGAACGTCGGCGTGGCGGTGGCGGCATCCCCCGGCGTCATCGTTGGTCGCACCATGCGGGTAGGGGTGTCGGTGGGGGTGGGGGTGTCAGTGGGGGTGGGGGTGCCGGTGGACGTGACTGTTGGGGTGGGTGAGGGCGTGATCGGGTCGCTGTTGCGAATCGTGACCACAAAGCCGGTCTCGGTGGCGGCATCGACATGGATGCGGATGTTGCTGGCCGGATCGAAAAAGGTTTCGCCCGGCAGCCATTGGGCGCCGGCATCACCGGTGTAGGTGTTATCGGTGTCGCTGTCGACCACGTGGGCCGGGCTTTCGCTGCGATTGACATCCACCTGGTGGATGATGACGGCCGGGGCGGGGAGGATGGCATCGTAGCCCACCTGGCGCCGGACTTCGACCGTGTAGAAGCGCTCGTTGGAACCGGCGATGGACACGACCGCCAGCAACACGTTTCCGGTTTGGGGCAGGGCCAGCTGCTCGAGCGTCAGGGTGCGTTCCTCTCCCAGGGCCACCACAGCGCGGCGGGCGCCGATCCAGCCCAGCCGGTCCTTGTAATAGGCGATGGTGTGTTGGCCGAGGCAACCATAAACGGGGTGCGGGAAGGGCGGCTTCCACACGTGGCATTCGCTGTCGCTCATCACATCCCAAATGTTGTCATAGGTGCTCCCGTACATGCCCGACGAATGCGGCAGCCCGAAACCGTGGCCCATCTCATGGGCCAGCACATCCAGGTTGGTATAGCCCCAGACAGGCTCCCAGGTCATGTCCCAGTTGTCCCACCTGCCGTCGAGCTGCAGGGCAGGGCTTGAGCCGCCGTAGGCAAAGCCGTCAAGCTCGCCGTTGAACATCAGATGGATGCCGGTGAAGGGGGCAAAGTCGATCGACGGATCGGCCACGGCTGTGCAGTCGTAGGCTACGCGCCTGGAGTTGAGATCGACCTGGCCGTCGCCGTTCATATCGTAGACGTAGTAGGAGCGGGGCTGGGGGAGCGTGAACCACTGGCCGGCGGCGCTGCTGCCGGCCAGGTTGATCTGGTTGTACGACTGCTCGCGCCAGTAGTGGTCGAGGCGCGGGTAGTCGCTGCCGAAGATGTCCTGGAAGTAGCTGGGCGGCCTGGGTTCGTCGGCGATATCGGCAAATTTGCAGGGGATGCTCACCCAGGGCTGCGACCCCATGACTTTGGGGATGGCAGCCTGCGCCCCGCCTTCCTGCTGGCGATTGATGGCAGCCACCGCCAACCGCGGCGGGTCCGCGCTTTCGTCGAGCCAGCGCCCCCTGACCTGCACGATCTGGTCGCGCCAGAGGGGAGGGATGCCGCCGGCCTCATCCCCGGCAGCAGTGGGAACCAGAGCGACCTGGCGGCCATCGGGCAGCGCCAGGCTGAACTCGATCTTGGTCTGGCCAGCGCGGGCATCTCCCCAAACGACGTGCAGCCGGCCGGAAAGCGTCGGCGCGTCCTCTGGCGGCGCCGCCCGGCTGAGACCGGCAATGAGGAGGACGGCCGCTAGCGCCAGGGACGCCCAGATGGCGATTGGACGCGGCCGGCGTGCTCGCAATGGTTGCAGCCTGATCTCGTTCATTCTACGCCATCTCCGCCCACAGAAACCCCAACGCCGCCAGAATCACGCGCTCGCGGATGCCGCCCGCCCGCACCTGCTCCCGCACCCAGGCCATCTCCTTCCACTCGCAGCGCACCCACTCGGCCTCGTCGCGGTGCTCGCGGCCGTCGGGACGGGCGTCTGTGGCCACGAAGATGTGCACCACCAGGTCTTCGAAGGCGGGGTTGTCCCAAAACTGGCCTAGCAGGCGCCAGGAAGCGGCCACATGCCCGGTCTCCTCGGCCAGCTCGCGCTGGGCAGCCTCCAGCGGCGTTTCGTTCGGGTCGATCAACCCGCCCGGCAACTGCCAGATAACGGCATCGACCGGGTAGCGATATTCCTGCTGCATCAGCACCCGGCCCTGTCCATCGCAGGCCAGCACCGCGGCGCCGTGCTGCGGCCGGCGGAGCACCGTGTAGTCGTAGCTGCGGCCGTTGGGTAGCTCCACCTGGTCGATGTCCACCCGCAGCCAGCGGTTCTGAAAGGCGGTGTGGCTGCGCAGGCGGCGCCAGGGTTGGATGGTCGGCATGATCGGGTCGCTCGCACGAGATTGTAGCATAAGCGGGATGACTGCAACCAGACGAACCCATCAGCGATCGCGGCCCCGGCCGAGGTCGCCCGCCCTTCACCGCGCTTTGTCCACCTGACCGGCGCTGGCTATAATGCCGCTACCCCAGCTTCCCTCCTTTGTCGAACGATTCCCAGGAGATGGTCATGGCAGAGTCAACGGGCCGCATCATCGTGACGGCGCCCACGGGTGAAGAACGCTCCTACACACTTTCTGGCGACCGGGTGGCGATCGGGCGCGATGCCGGCAACGACATCGTCGTACAGGAGGCGCGCGTCTCCCGCCACCACGCCACGTTGACCTGGGACGCAAGCGCCTGGGCGCTTGCCGACCTGGGTTCGGCCAATGGCACACTCGTCAACGGCAGCCGCGTCGAACGGGCGGTTCTGAAGCCGGGCGACCTGATGCGGGTGGGCGATACGGTGCTGCGCTATGAGACAACCCCCGGCCTGGCGGCGCCGGCGCCGGTGCGCATCGACACAGCCGCCGAGCTCGAGGCCACCCTGGCCGGCGCGACGCTTTCAGCCACCGTCAGCCATCTCGTGGCGGCGCCGCAGCTGGCGGTTTTTGCCAGCGGCAAGACGTGGACGGCGGCGATGGTGGGCGAGGCGCTGAGCATCGGCCGCCTGGCCGACAACGATGTGGTGCTCGACCTGCCGCGGGTCTCCCGCCACCATGCCCGCATCGAGCGCCAGGGCGATGCCTTCGTCCTGCGCGACCTGGGCAGCACCAACGGCACCTTTGTGGCCGGCAAGCGGGTGGAGGAACGAAGACTGCAGCCTGGCGAAACGATCCGGATCGGCGACGCTCAGCTCGTCCTCAAGCTGCCGGCGTCGAGCAGCGACCTGACCATCGTCGATGAACCCTCCCGCTCGCCTCGGCGCCGTCCTCCCGTCGTCATCGTCCCCGGCCTGATGGGGTCGCAGATGTGGCTGGGGGAGGAGCGCGTCTGGCCGAGCGTCAGGCGCATCTTCACCGACCCGGAGTTGTTCATGCTGCCCGATGGCCCACCGCTAGAGCCGCGCGGGATTGTGGACGAAGTGGTGGTGGTGCCCAATCTGCTGGAACAGGAGCAATACAGCCGGCTCACCACCTTCTTGGAGGAGAGTCTTGGCTATCGGCGCGACCTCGATCTGCTCGAGTTCGCCTATGATTGGCGGCAGGACATCCGCCAATCGGCGCGGCGGCTGGCCGAGGCCATCGCCGCCTGGGATGTGCAACCGCCCGTCATCCTCCTCGCCCATAGCCTGGGTTGCCTGGTCAGCCGCTACTATGTCGAGCGACTGGGAGGCAAAGAGATGGTCGGGCGGCTGCTGCTGATGGGCGCGCCCCATTACGGCGCCCCCAATATGGTGGCTCAACTGTTCAGGGGCCTCGAACTGCTGCCCTTCGGTCTCATGGGCGAACGCCTGCGCGATGTCGTCTCGACCTTTCCCGTTTGTTATCAGATTCTACCTGTTTATGCCTGTGTATTCGACTTGGCTGGACAGCCCCTCGACCTCCTGCACGATGAATCCTGGGCGCCGGAGCGCCGCCGTCCTCTGCTGCGCCTGGCGAGCGAATTTCGGCAGGAGCTGGGCGACGGCAGCAGTGTCCCCACGGTTTCCATCTTTGGCTATGGCCTGGAGACGCTCACCGGTCTCAGGGTCGAGCGGGATGCGACGGGTGCGTTCGTGTCGGTGGAGGATGTGATCGAAAAAGGGGGCGATGTCACCGTGCCCGAGGCCAGCAGCGTCCTGGCCGGTTCCGAGATTCACCCGGTCGAGCAGGCCCACGGCTCGCTCTATGTCGACCAGGATGTCAAGATGCGTCTCAAGCTCGAACTGACGCGGTAGAGCGGTCATCAGCATGGCAACGCAAGCATTCGGCAAGTACCAGACGACGCAACTCCTGGGGCGCGGGGGCATGGCCGAGGTCTACGCCGGCACACACCCCGACCTGGGCCGCCGCGTGGCGATCAAGGTCATACTGCCGCAGCTGGCCGAATCAGAGGGCTTCGAGGAGCGTTTCCGTCGTGAGGCGCGGCTGGTTGCTTCGCTGCGCCACCCTCACATCGTCCAACTATACGATTTCGACTTCGTCGAGGGGCGGGCGTTCATGGTGATGGAGTATCTGGAAGGCGGCGCTCTGGCGGAACGGCTGCAGGCCGCCCACAGCCGGGGCGAGACTATGCCCTTGGGCGAGGCCGCCCGCATCCTCGATGCCATCGGCGACGCCCTGGACTACGCCCACCGTCAGGGCGTCGTCCATCGCGACATCAAACCCGGCAACATCCTCTTTACCGCCGACAACCAGCCGGTGTTGTCTGATTTCGGCATCGCCCACCTGCAGGCAGGAGCCGCTCGCCTGACTGCCACCGGCGGCATCATCGGCAGCCCGGCCTACATGTCGCCCGAACAAGCCACCGGCCAGGCCGTGGATGCCCGCAGCGACATCTACTCGCTGGGCGTGGTGCTGTTCGAGATGGCGACCGGGCGCGTCCCTTTCCTGGCCGAGACACCGACCGCCGTCCTCCTCCGTCACGTGCAAGAGCCGCCGCCCCCGCCGGCCGACCTGAACCCCAACCTGCCCAAACTAGCGGCCGCCGTCATCCTCAAGGCACTGGCCAAGGATCCGGCCGCTCGTTTCGGCAGCGCCGGCGAACTGGCCAGGGCCTGGCGGGCAGCGCTGCGGGGCGAGGCGCCGGCATCGCAGCCTGCTCCTGACAGCGCCGCCGCTACGCTGGCTGATGGCGATCTGGGCATCATCGCCTCGCCTCCGCCGGAGGCGCCGTCTCCGCCGGAGGCGCCGTCTCCGCCGGAGGCGCCGTCTCCGCCGGAGGCGCCGTCTCCACCGCCTCCGGCGCCCCTGGCCGGCTCAGTCCCTCCGCCCGCAGCCCCCTCTCCTCCCTCGACCGGCCCCGGCTGGCTGACGCGCGTCCTCCAGGCCGCCGACCTGGTGGCGCCCCTGGTCGGCAAAACACCCGGCGAGAACCGCCCGACCGGACGCGACCGCCGCGCCCGCCTGGCGGCGCTGATGGGCGCCATCGCCATCTTCGTTGCCTTCGTCAACTTCGTCAACGACATTTTCGGCCTGATCAACGTCGGCAACCTCCCGCTTGCGCGCCTGGGGCCATTTCTGGTCGCGGCCTTGTTGTTGGTTGGGGCGGGCTTAGCGGTCTACACCTTGCGCTACGCCGCTTCCAGGCGCAGGCGCTTGCAGGCCATGCTTCTCCTGGCCTCGATGATCCTGCTCACCCTGGTTTGGGGCGGATGGACGGCCTACCAACGCCTGCGGCCGGCGAGCGAGTTCCTCGTCACCGTCAACCAATTCGACGGCAGCCAGGCCTCGATCAAACTGGACATCGCCCGCACCATCGCCGAGGGCCTGCAGATCGAGCTGGAGGGCCTGGATGAGACGATCGCCGTCGAACGTACGGCCGAGCCTCTGGCCGGCGATGAGGATGCGCGTCGGCTCGGTCAGCGCCACAAGTCGACCCTTGTGATCTGGGGCTGGTATGACGACAAACGCTTTCGCTCCTTTGTCGAGCTGCTCAAACTCCCCGATCTCCGGCAATCGGCGACGGTCGTGCGAGTGCTCGGCAACACCGTGGCCGGGGCGCTCGCCCCCTCTGGCGCCCCATCCGCGGGCCGGATGGCTGCCATCTCGCACTACACCCGCACCCCCGCCCAGCTTTCTCGCCTCGATTTCGAGCTGGACAACGCCGCGGAGCAGATGACCTACGTCTCCGCCGTCATCCTTGGTCTCGCCATGTTCGGCAATGGGCGCAACGATGTCGCCCTGGCCCTGTTCGACAAATCGCTGGCGAACGCCGATGCCGGGGCGGCGGCTGTCCTCAGCCTGGACAAGGTCTACTTCCATCGGGCAGCGACGCTGATGGCCCTGGGACGGAATCGGGAGGCGGTGGCCGACCTGGAGCAGGCAGTGCAGATCAAGCCCGACCTCTACGAGGCGTACCACAATCTGGCCATTGCCTACGCCCAAACCTGCAGTCCGACCCTCCAACTCGACCGCGCCATCGCCGCCGCCGAGACCGCTGCCCGTCTGCGACCCGACGAAGCCGAGGCGTATCGGCTCCTGGGTGATCTCTATCACCAGGCTGGCCGCAACGACGAGGCCGAGCAGTCCCTTCTGGCCGCGCTGGAACGCCAGCCCGACGACGCCGTAGCGCAGCGTATGCTGGGCGATGTCTACACCGCCTTGGGCCAGACCGATGCCGCCGCCAAGTCCTATGATCGCGCCCTCGCCTTGCTTCCGGCGTCGTCCAACGGCGATGCAACGTCGGCCGTGCAGCGCGGGGACGCCCTGGTGAGCGCCGGCCGCTACGCCGAAGCCCTGGCCGCCTACGAGTCGGCTCGCACGGCCGACCCGACCCAAACCGAGCCGCTGCGTGGCCTGGGCAACGCCTACTACTGGCAGGGTGAGGTCGAAAAGGCCGTGGCCGCCTACAAGGCCTGGGCGGAGATGGCGCCCGAGGACTACGAGGCGCCGCTTCTGATCGGGCTGGCCTACGCCAACTCCGCCCGGCCCGACCAGGCCATCCCCGCCCTCGAAGCAGCGAGCCGGCTGGCCGAGGTGAAGGCGATCTGCGACCCGGCCCCCTTGCTCGTCCTGGCCGGCCTCTACTGGCAGCAGAACGACTATGATCGTGCGATCTCCGCCTACCAGAAGGCGCTGGCGATCGACCCGGCCAATGCCGACGTTCACTACATCCTGGGCCGCACCTATCTCCTGCAAAACAGGCTGGAGGAGGCGATCGCGGCCCTGCGCCAGGCGGTGGCCCTGCGCCCGGATGATGTCCAGTCCCTGGAGGCGTTGGGGCAGAGCTATCTGGCCGGGGCAAAGTGGGATGAGGCCCTGGCCGTCTACCAACATCGGGCCGAGCTGACGCCCCAGGAGGCGAGCGTCTATCTGGCAATGGGCGACGCCTATTCCCGACTTGGCCGCCTGGAGGATGCCGCCGCCGCCTATCAGCGGGCAACCGAGATCGAGGCCAGCGCCAACGCCTTTACCCTGTTGGGGCTGATGAAAGTGCAGCTGGGCGACACCGACGGCGCTATCGCCTCCTACCGGCAGGCTCTGGCCCTCGACCCCAACCATGCCGCCTCCCACCAGTCGTTGGGCAACGCCTACCAGATGCAAGGCAACCCTGCCGAAGCGGCGGCGGAGTATCGCACGGCCATCGCCCTGGCCGAAACCGCCTTCCTGCAAATCCAATTGGGGACGGTGTTGGGCCGGCTGGGTCGCGATGATGAGGCTCTGGCTGCCCTGGCGCGGGCGCTCGAACTCGACCCGCAGGCGGCCGAGGCGTACAACCAGATCGGCCTCATCTATGCCAACCAGGGCGACCTGGCCCGGGCCGAGGCTGCCTACCGCGCCGCCATCGACCTGGACGACGCCGTTCCGCTCTACCATTTCGGCCTGGCGCAGATGGCCTACCGTCAGTGCAGCCTCAGCGCCGCCGTACAGGCCCAGAATCGAGCCGTCTCACTGGCGCCGGACGCGAACGATTACAAGACCTTTCTGGCGGCGCTCTACGAGGCGCAGGGCCGCGTTGCCGAGGCGCAGACCCTTTACGATGCCCTGGCCCAGGCCCCTGACGCCGATCTCTTCGCCCACAACGCCGCCGGCGACTATCTCCTGCGCCAGGAACGCTACGAGGTGGCGGCGGAGCAATTTGGGCGTCTGGTCGAGGGAGAGACCGCCTCGGCCCTGGCCGCCTACTACGGCCATTACGGCCTGGGCCGCGTCTTTTTGCGACAAGACAAACTGCTCCCGGCCCGGGCCGAATTCGAACTCGCCCTCGCCGCCCTCCCCAAGCTGGCGTTCGACCCGCAGGTAGCGATCGGCGACATCAGCCTGCGCGAGGGGGATGTGGCCGCCGCCCTGGCCACCTACGAGGCTGCCGCCGCCCTTTTGCCTGCCTACCAGGCGGTCAACACGGCCGAAACCGGCGCCTGGGCCGAGGTCGGGCTGGAGGTGCGCAGGGGCATCGTCTTCGACCGGCTGGGCGAGGCGACCACCGCGGGGGCGGCCCGCGACCGGGCGCTGTCATTGGCTCAGGCGGCAGTGGCAGCAGTGCCGCGCTCGCCTCTCGGCCACCTGGCCCTGGGCCTGGCCCATCAGGCGCGCGGGGAAGACGACCTGGCCGAGCAATCCTATGCCATCGCCGCCCAATGCGACCAGACGCTGGCGGGCGTGCGGGAGTTGATCGAGGCGTATTTGCAGACGCTTCGGTAGGGGCGAGGTTGCCTCGCCCCTACACCGAGGGCGAGGTGACCTCGCCCCTACATCGAGAAGGCCGATAATCAACAATCAACACTCAACACTCAACACTCAACAGATACCGTTGGTTTATTTATAGTCAAGTAGCCAATGCAAGAGCAGCGAAGGATGAGCGTCGAGTGGTGGAGCGAGTATTGCCACGAAGCCAGGCAACCGCACTGGTCAGATTCATGGCAGCGG
>JAIBAP010000077.1 GCA_019695115.1 Caldilineales bacterium
GCCATGAATCTGACCAGTGCGGTTGCCTGGCTTCGTGGCAATACTCGCTCCACCACTCGACGCTCATCCTTCGCTGCTCTTGCATTGGCTACTTGACTATAAATAAACCAACGGTATCTATTCAGTAGTCAGTGGTCAGTGGAGGAGCGAGTGAGATTCGGAAGGCTGGAGATCGACCCGAGGCTTAGCCCGGCGGTTTTGGATACGGCGACCTGGGATCAGGCGGCCGCCTGGGCGGCAGTCCAGGCCGGCGACGAGGCTTTTTGGCCGGCGCTGGTCGAGGCGGCCAGGCGCGGCGCTCCCCTCCCCGCCGCTTCCGGCCTGACGCCCTACGCGCCGTCCTGCCTGTTCGCCGGCGAGTCGCTGGTCTGTCTGGCGGGGCTGGGCGATGGGCAGCAGGTGTTGCTGGCGGTCGGGCCGCAGGCAACAGGGCTGGGGCTGGGCCCGCCGGTCGCCAGCAAAGCTCTGGCCGCCGGCGGTCGCCTGGCCCTATACCCGGCCGAGGCGGCGGTGCTCGAGCGTTTGTTCCGGCGCCTGGCGCCCGACAAAGGGCCGCGGGCGCTGGGGCCGATCCCCCGCCTGGGCATCGGCACGCGCATGACCACGGCCGTCTGGCCGGCGGTCTGGCGAGCGATGGCGCAGGGGGGCTTTGCCGCCAACGCCATCCAGAACTCGGTGCGCGAGCTGAATTTCCTCTCGACCCTGCTCGAGGGCCAACCGGCCGCGCAGAACATCGCCTTCGGGTTCGGCGCCATCGAGACCGGCTACACGGGCAGCACGTTCGAGGGGCTATGGGTGGCGGGGGTCTTGGCTGCGCTCAAGCACGGCGCGCCGCCCCGCTACGGCGCCGACGCCGATCATATCCAGGTCAAGCGCGGCCGGAACGGGCTGGCGCAGGCCCAGCGGATGCTGAAGGCGACGCGCTACTACTCGTTCTACACGCTCGATGTCTCGGATGTGCTGGACTACTCCGCCCTTTTGGCCGCCTCCGCCGGCGCCGCCTCCGCCGGCGCCGCCTCCCTCGCCGCCAGCATCCCGGACGCAACTCAGCGTCGCGACCTGCTGGCCTGGCACCGGCAGCCGCGGCGGATCGGCGGCTTCGATTACCGGCCCGATGACGAGACCCTGGGCCGGCTGGTGGCCAAATATCAGCTGGGGCTGGATGCGGTCGTCGCCCTGTACGACTCCATTCGCGCCCTCAAGGCCGAGCACGAGCCAGGATCGGGCGACGGCGCCGCCTTCGACCTGGAACTGAGCATCGACGAGCACCCCAACGATGTGCCCACCTTCGCCTGTCTGACCACGACCACCGAGCTGATCTTCGTCCTCCTGGAAGCGCAGCGCCGCGGCGTCCCCCTCACCCATGTCGCGCCCAACTTCGGTGTGGAAAAGGGCAGCGATTATGCCGGGGCCGACGGGCTGGTCGGTTTCGAGGCCCGTGCGGCCGAGCTGAGCCGCATCGCCGCCGAGTTCGGCGTCATGGCCGATTTCCATTCCGGCGACGACCTCAGCGCCGCCACACGGCGGGCCATTGGCCGGGCGACGAGCGGGCGCAATCACTTCAAGGTCTCGCCCTACCTGCAACTGCTGTTCGCCGAGGTTTTGGCCGAACATCACCCCGACCTGTTCCGGCGCTGGTGGCAGGATGCGCTGGCCTATGCCCAACGGCAGGCCGCCGAGGGGTCGGCGTTTGCGGCGCAGTGTCTCCGGCGGTCGGACGTAGATCGGCCCACGACCCACGATGCCATCTTTCACAACTTCAGCTTTGCCTTCGTCGGGCGCCGCGACGCCGGCGGGCAGTTCATCTGCCGCCAGGAGTTCTACGCCCTGTCGCCAGCGTTCTACCAGGCCTATCAAGACCGTCTGGTTGGCTATTTGCTGGGGTTGGCCGAAGAAGTAGGAAGTAGGAAGGAAGAAGTAGGAAGTAGGAAGGAAGAAGTAGGAAGGAAGAAGTAGGAAGTAGGAAGGAAGGCACTATGGATCTGTTTCTCGATAGCTCTAATCCCACCGACATCCTCGAAGCGCGCGGGTGGGGGCTGCTGGCCGGCGTCACCACCAACCCCGGCCTCATCGCCGCCGCCGGCCCGGATATGGAGAAGACGCTGGCCAGGGTGGTGGAGGCTTCGCCGGGGCCGGTGCTGGTGCAGGTCATCGGCTGGCACGACCCGGCGCCGATGATCCGCCAGGCGCGCTGGCTGCACGCCTTCTCGGACCGGGTGATCGTCAAGCTGCCGGCCAGCATCGCCGGCCTGCAGGCGCTGCAAGCCCTGAAAGCCGAGGCGCCCGGCCTGCGGCTGGCCGTGACGGCGATTGCCTCGCTGTCGCAAGCCTATCTGGCCGCCAAAGCCGGGGCCGACATCGCCGCCATCTTCAACGGCCCGCTCGACCAGGCCGAAGATGTGGCGCACGACCTGATCACGCCCATCCGCCGCATCTACAGCAACTACGGCTTCACGACCAGGATCCTGGCCTGTGGCCGCTACCCGCGGCTGTTCGGCGAGGTCGCCGTGGCCGGGGCCGACATCTGCACCCTGCGGATGGAATTCATGCGCTTGCTCTACGAACACCCCTTCACCGAGAGCCGGATGAACGGCTTCCTCAAGAGTTGGCGGGGGGTGTTCGCAGACAAGACCTGGCCGGAGTTGCCATGAGCGTCCTCGCTGCGTTCGACCTGACAGGCAAAGTGGCCATCGTCACCGGCGCTGCCCGCGGCCTGGGCCGGCAGATGGCGCTGGCGCTGGCCGAGGTGGGCGCGGACGTGGCCATCTGCGACCGGCTGGCAGAAGAGGGCTGGCAGGTTGCGCATGAACTGGCCGCCCTCGGCCGGCGCTCATTTTTCGGCCAGGTGGATGTGACCCGCGGCGACGAGATCGAGGCTTTCCTCGCACAGGTCGTGGCCCGGCTTGGCCCGGTCGATATCCTCGTCAACAACGCCGGCATCCCCTCGGACGGCCTCCCCCTGCACGAGGAGCCGGATGACGCCTGGCGACAGATGATCGACGCCAACCTCTCGTCGATGTTCTACTTCGGCAAACGGGTGGCGCAGCGGATGATCGAGCGCGGCGAGGGGGGGGTGATCATCAACCTGGCCTCGATCAATTCGTTCGTGATCAGCAACATCGCCCCGCGCTACAATGTGCCCTATTGCGTGGCCAAGGCCGGGGTGGCGCAGCTGACGCGGGGGATGGCGGCCAACTGGGCGCCGCACCACATCCGCGTGAACGCCATCGCCCCCGGCACCATGCTCACCGCGCAGACTGGGGCCAGCCGCAAGGTGCCCGAGATCATGGAGCGGATCATTGCCAACACGCCGATGAAACGCTACGGCGAAGAAGCGGAGATCAAGGGCCTGGTCGTGTATCTGGCCTCGCCCGCCTCGTCTTTCATGACCGGCAGCGTGGTGGTGATGGACGGCGGGATGATGATCTGGTAAGCAAGGAGGAACTGTGGAGAAACCATTCCCCGATGGCGCCAGGGTTTCGGCGCCCGATCTGACAGCATTCTGCATCGCCGCTATGCGCAAGAGCGGGTTGGGCGAGGAGGACGCCCGGCTGACGGCCGAAGTCCTCGTCGGCACCGATATGCTGGGCACTTTCACGCATGGGACGCGACAACTGCGCGGGCTGCTCAAGAACCTGGGCGCCGGCCGGCTGAGCGCGAGCGCGCGCGAGGAGGTGGTGGCCGAGGGGCCGGCGTGGGCTATCATCGATGCACACTACGCGATGCCGCCGGCCGTGTCGTATCGTGCGATGGCGCTGGCCATCGGCAAGGCAAAGACAGCCGGCATCGCCTATGTGGGCGTCAGGCACAGCAGCCATTTCGGCGCCGCCGGTTTCTACGCCAACCTGGCCGCGCAGCACGACATGTTCGGCCTGTCGATGTGCAATGTCGACCCGTGCATGACGGCGCCCGGAGCCAGGGGCCGCGTGCTGGGCACCAACCCCATCGCCTTTGCCGCTCCGGCCGGCGCCGAGAAGCCGGTCTTCCTGGACATCGCCACCAGCGCCGTGGCCGCCACCAAGATTTACGCCGCCAAAAGCCTGGGCGCGCCGATCCCCGATAACTGGCTGGTAGACGAGGACGGGCTGCCCACCAGCGACTACACCCACTTTCCCGAAAAGGCCGTGCAGGTGCCCATGGCCGGGCACAAAGGCTACGGGCTGGCGGTGATGGTCGAAATCCTGACGGCGGTGCTCACCGGCGCGGCGATCATGAGCCAGGTGAACAGCTGGGTGAGCGATTCGCCCGAACCAACCGACGAGGGCCATGCCTTCATCGCCCTCGACATCGGCCAGATCATGCCGCTGGCCGAGTTCAAAGGCCGCATGGATGGCATGATCCGCGAGATCAAGGCGGCGCCGCTGGCCAAAGGCGCCCATCGCATCTATCTGCCCGGCGAGATCGAATGGGAGCGCCGGGAAGCGGCGCTGGCCGGCGGCATCCTGCTGCCGCCCGATGTCGTCGCCAGCCTGAGCGGGCTGGCCGAGGACCTGGCGCTCGACCCGCCGTGGTTGGCGGCGCCACAACCATCTGTGTGAGCATCGATCATGACAGACGCCATCGTGACCTTCGCAGAGATCAAGCCGGCCGCCGCCTGCCGCTATGACGGCGTGGCCTTGGGCGAGGTGATGCTGCGCTTCGATCCGCTGGATACGCCGACGGCGCTGGCGCGGCAGATGCGTGTCTTCCAGGGCGGCGGCGAAAGCAACGTCGCCTGCGGGCTGGCCTACACCTTTGGCCTGCGCGCCGCCGTGCTCACGGCCCTGGTCGACGATCACATCGGCGCCAATATCCGCAACCAACTGCGGCTGGCCGGCGTGGATACGAGCAAGATCATCTGGTTCGACACCCGCAACGACGGCGGCCGTTTTTCCACCGACCAGAAGGGTGGGCTGATGAACGGCGTCAACTTCACCTATGCCGGCAAGGGCGTGCTGGCCTCTGACACGCTCTACTATCGCGCCCATACGGCCGCCCGCGAACTGCGCCCGGGCGACATCGACTGGGACGCGCTCTTCGGGCAGGAGGGGGTGCGGGTCTTCAGCACCGGCGGCATCTACACGCTGATCTCGCCCACGTCGGCCGGGCTGGCAATCGAAGGCGTGAAGAAGGCCAACGCGCACGGCACGTTCGTCGCCGCCGACCTGAACTATCGCGCGAAGGTCGAGCCGAACAAGGCCCGCGCCCGCGCCATCAACCAGACCATCGCCCCCTACCTGGGTTTTCTGGTGGGCAACGATTCGGATCTGAGCGACGCGTTGGGCTATGAGACGAAGGCGTCGTCGCGGGCGCCCTTCGACGCGTGGCTCGCCGCCTATCAGGAGACGGTGCGCCAGGTCGCGCACGACTTCCCCAACCTGAGCTTGATCGGGACGCAGTGGCGGGGGGCGGTCAGCGCCGATGCCATCGATTGGGGCGCGGTGCTCTACGACACCGCCGCCGATGCCTTTCACCTGGCGCCGCTGCGCACCCATGTCCCCATCGGCGACCGCACCGGCGGCGGCGATTCGTTTCTGTCGGGCGTGTTGGCGGCGCTGCTCAAGGGCAAGGACCTGGCGACGGCGGTGCAATGGGGGGCAGCGCACGGCATCCTGGTGCAGGAGACGCCCGGCGACATCACGATGGTTGACGAAAAGACCGTGCTGGCCGAGGTCAAGCGCGCGTTGGCCGGCGGCGGCGTGAAGGCGGCGAGGTAGGAAAACCCCTATGTCCGACATCACCAGTGACGCGGATTTCGCAGTGGCCCGAGCCTGGCTCAACCGAGCCTTCTGTGCCGGCAGCGAAGCCGATCTGTCCTGCCTGCCGATATCTTTTCGCTACGGAGACCGCGACTCGACCGCTGTCTTCCAGGCTGCGCGAGCGCGGTTGGAGGCAATCAGAGTCACGGACGCGGGTGAGGTCAGGACCATTCTCGTCGAAGACCCGGAAACCGGACTGGAGTGTCGCTGCCAAATTACGGAATACACCTCCTTTCCGGCCGCGGAGTGGGTCGTCCGTCTCAAGAACAACGGAAGAGTAGACTCCCCAATTCTCTCCGATATTCGTCCGCTGGATACTCTGCTGCCCCTTGACGCAGATGCACCCGCCCAGGTGCATCACGCGCGCGGCAGCCTTTCGCAAACGAACGACTTTGAGCCGCTGGAGACACCGCTCACATTCCGCCAGGGCGGATCAAAACTGGAGTTGTCGGCGCACACCGGGAAGCCATCCACACTTCACCTGCCCTTCTTCAACCTTCAGCTCGGCAGCGGTGGTGTGATCGCTGCGATCGGCTGGACCGGCGGCTGGGCGGCCAGCTTCGAACGGCAGCGCGCCGGCGTTCTGGTGCGCAGCGGGATGGAGCGGACCCATCTCACACTCCATCCCGGTGAGGAGATCCGGACGCCGCGCATCCTTCTGCTCTTCTGGGAGGGAGACCGGACCCGAAGCCACAACATGCTCCGGCGCCTGATCCTGGCGCACCATACCCCTCGTCGTCACGGGGAGGTCGTCCAACTCCCTCTGGTGGAAGGCACGTGGGGGGCGCGCACTGAGGCCAGCCAACTCGCCAAGATCGCCTGGGTCAAGGAAAACAGCCTGCCGGCGGAGTGGTTCCTGGTCGAGGCTGCGTGGCACGGAGACTGGCCGATAGAGGACGCAGCCGATCCGCTCACAGCCGGCTGGATGCCACGCGTTGGCAGTTGGGCGCCCAACCGGCGAGCCTATCCGAACGGCCTGCGGCCGGTCAGCGAAGCCGCGGCGAAAGCGGGAATGGGTTTTGTCGTCTGGACCGAGCCTGAGCGGGTCCACGAGGGCACGGAAATTGCCATTGGCCACCCGGAATGGCTGCTCGGTCCCAGCCCTTCCGGCTATCTCGCCAGCGACAACTATTTGTTGAACCTGGGCAACCCTGAGACGCGGCGGTTCATCACCGATCGGATGTCCGACTTGATCCGCGAAGCAGGGCTCACCTGCCTGCGCCAGGACTTCAACGACCTGCGGGCGCCCGAGATCTTCGCGATGACCGATGCCCCCGATCGCGTGGGCATGGCCGAAATCCGCCATGTCGAGGGGCTCTACGCCTTCTGGGATGAGCTGTTGGAACGGCATCCGGGCCTGGTCATAGACAGCGTGGCCGGCGGGGGCCAGCGCCTCGACCTCGAGGCGATCTCGCGCACCATCGTGCTCTGGCGCAGCGACCTGGAATGCTGGCCATTTGACCCGATGGCCATGCAGACCCAAACGCAAGGGCTGGCGCCGTGGATTCCGCTGACCGTGGCGCCGTGCGTGACTCCTTCGACCTATGCGTTTCGCAGCGCGTTGAGTGCCGGATTGATCACCAACTGGAGCTCGCAGGCGCTCGAAGCTGGCCCACATTTTGTCGCCTCGCAGCCGGCCCTACTGGTTGCGCTGCCCATTGATACAATCCGCGCACTGATGGCAGAAGCCAGCGCGATGCGTAAGTACTTCTACGGTGATTTCTACCCCCTGCTCTCGTTCAGCCTCGCGCCCGACGCCTGGGCTGCCTGGCAGTTCGACCGTCCTGACCTGGCCGAAGGAATGGTGGTGGCGTTCCGGCGCCACGAGTCTCCTTTCCCGCGCTGGGAGGCCAGGCTGAAGGGACTGGCGCCTGAAGCAAGCTACCAGCTGGTCTCGCTGGATGATGGAAGCATACGACACATGAGCGGCGAGGCCCTGATGTACGGCGGTTTCATTGTCACGATTAACGAAAAGCCCGGAAGCGCGCTCTTTACCTACCGGCGCACAACAGAATGAGGAGATAAGCATGTTTCACCCCCTGTTCGACCTCACCGGCCGTGTGGCCCTGGTTTCCGGCGCGGCGCGCAATATGGGCCGGGCGTCGGCGATCGCCCTGGCCGAGATCGGCGCCGACCTGCTGATCACCGATGTCGACGCGTCGGGCTTGCAGGAAACGGCCGAGCTGATCCGCGGCCTGGGGCGCAGGGTTGTCGCGGCCGTCTATGATGTGTGGAACGAGGAGCAGATCCGGGCGATGTACCGGCAGGTGGATCAGGAGTTCGGGCGGATCGACATCGTCGCCAACATCCCCGGCGCCAACATCCTCGGCCACCCCGAGGAGATCACACTCGAGCACTTCACCAAAGTGCTCAACGCCACCCTGGTCAGCAAGTTCGTCTCGTGCCAGGAGGCGGGCCGGCGGATGCTGGCGGCCGGCAAGGGCAGCATCATCAACATGTCGTCCATCGGCGGCGTGCGCGCCCTGGGCCGCGGCAATTTCGCCTACAGCGTCGGCCAGGCGGGCGTGATCCAGATGACCCGCGAGCTGAGCACCGAATGGGCCGACCGGGGGGTGCGGGTGAACGCCATCGCCCCGGCGCAGATCACCAATCCCGCCTTCGATGTGCGCATGGACAACACGCCGGGTCTGCGCCAACGCTTTCTGCGCGGGATTCCCATCAGCCGCCTGGGCGTGCCCGACGACATCAAAGGACTGGTGATGTTCCTGGCCGCCGATGCCTCGAGCTTCGTCACCGGCTCGGTGTTCGGGCTGGACGGCGGCAATCTGGCGATGGGCGCCAACGCCACCATCGGGCGCAGGGAGGCGTGAAAGAGCCATGACCGCACCTTCAGTTTCGCAACCACCGCCACTGCTGGCGCTCTACCGCACCATGTTGCTCATCCGCCGCAGCGAGGAGCAGCTGGTGAAGTTGTACGCGGCGGGCAAGATCTACGGCGGCGTGCACACCTACATCGGCGAGGAGGCGGTGGCGACGGGCGTCTGCGCCCACCTGCGCGATGACGACGTGGTCTTCAGCACGCATCGCGGCCACGGCCATGCCCTGGCCAAGGGCGTGCCCCCGCGCGAGCTGATCGCCGAGGTGTTGGGCCGGGCGACAGGCTGTTCGGGCGGTCGCGGCGGCTCGATGCATCTGTTCAAGCCCGAGGTCGGGTTCATGGGCTCCAGCGGCATCGTCGGCCCCTGCATCACCCTGGCTGCGGGCGGCGGCTACTCGGCCATGCTGCTCAAGACCGACCGGGTGAGCGTGGCCTTCTTTGGCGATGGGGCGACGAACAACGGCGCCTTCCACGAGGGGCTAAACCTGGCGAGCGCCTGGAATCTGCCGGTGATCTTCGTCTGTGAGAACAATCTTTATGCCACCGAGGTGCCGTTGGGCAAGGCGACCCGCAACCCCGATATTGCCGCGCGTGCGGCTGGTTATGGGCTGCCGGGCGTGGCGGTGGACGGGAACGACGTGTTGGCGGTCTACCAGGCGGCCGGCGAGGCCGTGGCCCGCGCCCGCGCCGGCGGCGGGCCGGCGCTGATCGAATGCCGCACCTACCGCACCCGCGCCCATGCCGAAGGCATGCGCGATGCCGGCTACCGCACGCCGGAAGAAGTGGCAGCCTGGAAAGCGCGCGACCCGATCACGCTCTGGCGGGGCCGGCTGCTGGCCGATGGCAGCGCCGCCGAGGCCGAGCTGGCCTCGATCGAGGCCGAGGTCAAGGCCCTGGCCGAGGAGGCCGGCCGCTTCGCCGAAGCCAGCCCGCTGCCCGACCCGGCCACGGTGAGCCGGCATGTCTTCTGCGACCTGGCGCCGGTCGCTTCCTCGCCCTCCGCGCAGACACCCCCACCGGCGGCCCGCGAACTGACCTTCGTCGAGGCCGCGCGCGAGGCGCTGGCCGAGGAAATGGCTCGCGACGCCACCATCTTCGTCGTCGGCGAGGGCATCGGGCCGCGCGGCGGCAATTTCAACACCACAGTCGGCCTCTTCGACCTGTACGGCGAGGAGCGGCTGCGCGATGCGCCGATCAGCGAACGCGGCTTCACGGCCCTGTGCACCGGCGCCGCGGCCACCGGCACGCGCCCGGTGGTCGATTTCATGTTCATCGACTTCCTGACCGACGCCTTCGGCGACATGTTCAACCAGATGAGCAAGCTGCAATGGATGAGCAGCGGCCGGATCAGGATGCCGATCGTGGTGCGCGGGTGCGTGGGCGCGGGGCCATCCAACGCCGCCCACCACTCCGGCAACTACTACCCCTTCTTCATGCACCTCCCCGGCTTCCGCGTGGTGATGCCGACGACGCCCGCCGACGCCAAAGGGCTGCTGAAGACCGCCCTCCGTTCTCACGACCCCGTGCTCTTTCTGGAGCACAAGAACCTGTTGGCGCTCAAAGGCCCGCTGCCCGACGGCGAGGTTCTGATCCCGTTCGGGCAGGCGGCCATCCGCCGCGCCGGCAGCGACCTGACCATCGTCGGCATCGGTTTCACGGTCAAGCAGGCGCTGGACGCAGCCACAGAGCTGGCGAAGGAGGGCGTCTCGGCCGAGGTGATCGACCCGCGCACTCTGGCCCCGCTGGACATCGATGCGATCCTGGCCTCGGTGCACAAGACCGGCCGGCTGCTGGTGGTGGACGAGGACTTCGCCCCTTGCGGCGTCGGGGCCGAGATCGCCACGCAGGTGATGGAGCGCGGCTTCGACGACCTGGATGCGCCGGTGCGCCGGCTGAACGGCCTCTTTGCGCCGGCGCCCTACAGCCCGCCGCTCTATCAGGCCGTGGTCCCGCAGGTCGCCACCATCGTCCAGGCCGCGCGCGAGCTGCTGGCAGAATGAAGGCTGAGCGGAGGTAACCATGGCATTCGAGGTCGTTTTGCCCCGCCTGGGCTGGAACATGGAAAGCGGCAGGCTGGGCGAATGGCTCAAAAAGGACGGCGAGCGCGTGCAGACGGGCGACATCCTTTTCACCGTCGAGGGCGACAAAGCCGTGCAAGAGGTCGAGGCATTGGACAGCGGCATCCTCCGCATCCCGCCCGACTCGCCCCCGCCGGGCCAGGAAATCCCGGTGGGGACGCTGCTCGCTTATCTCGTGGCCGACGGCGAGCCGCCGCCGTTCGCCCCGCCCGGCCCGCCGTCACCCGTCCGGCCGGCCGATGACCGGCCAGACGCCCTCACCCCGCCCCCGCCGGGCCAACGGGCCGATGACGCGCAGGAGCCGCGCCACGAGGGCGGCGATCCCGCCATCAGCCCACGCGCCCGCCGCCTGGCCCGTGAACTCGGCCTCGATTGGCGCGCGCTCAAGGGCAGCGGCCGCACGGGGCGGATCATCGAGCGCGATGTGCGCCAGGCCCGAGCACAGCAGGCCGAGGGCGAGAGGCGGCGGGCGGAAATCGCCATCACGCCGGTGGCGCGGCGCGTGGCCCACGAGCTGGGCGTCGATGCCGAAGCCCTGGCCGCGCAAGCGCCCGGCAAACGCTTGCGGCGCGCGGATATCGAGGCGGAGGCCGGGCGCACCCATGCAGCCGGCCAGGCTCAGGGCAGGCCCATCGGCCAGGCTCAGGGCAGGCCCATGACGCCGGTGCGCCGCCTGATCGCCGAGCGCATGGCCGCCAGCGCCCACACGACCGCAGCCGTCACCCTCACCACCGAGGTGGACGCCACCGAGCTGGTGCGGCTGCGCCAGCAACTGCAAGCCGACGGCGGGCCGGAGCCGGCGCCCTCGTACAACGACATCCTGGCCAGGCTGGTCGCCCAAGCCCTGCTCGAACACCCGCTGCTCAACGCCCGCATCGAGGGCGAGATGATCGTGCCGTCGGCCACCGCCAACATCGGCCTCGCCGTCGACACCGAGCGCGGCTTGCTCGTCCCGGTGCTGCGCGACGTGCAGACGAAATCGCTCCGCCAGGTTGCCCGCGAGGCAGCGGCGCTGGTCGAGCAGGCCCGGACGGGGCGCATCGCCGCCGGCGACCTGGCCGGCGGCACCTTCACCATCACCAACCTGGGCATGTACGAGATCGACGTTTTCACGCCGATCATCAATCTGCCGGAGTGCGCCATCCTGGGCGTCGGGCGGATCGTGGCCCGGCAGGTCGTGGTGGATGCCGAGGCGGAGGAAGTGGCCATCCGCCGCATGATGTTCCTGAGTCTGACCTTCGACCACCGCCTGGTGGACGGCGCCCCCGCCGCGCGCTTTTTGCAGCGGGTCAAACACTATGTCGAAAAGCCCTACCTGTGGCTGGCAGGGAGCAAGGAGACCTGATCATGATGACTTCCAGAGAACGCGTGCTCTGCGCGCTCGACCACCGCGAACCCGACCGCGTCCCCATCTTCTTCGGCACGTCCGGCGCCACCACCATGCTGGCGCCCGGCTACGAACGGCTGAAAGCCTATCTGGGCATCGAGCGTGAGACGACCGTGTTCTGGCGGGGCTTGCAGTACGTGCTGATGGACGAGGAGGCGCTCCTCTGGTCTGGCTCGGATGGCCGCCCGCTCATCCCCGGCCCGGCGCCCTCGACGCTGGCCCGCGACCTTTCCGCCGATGCCTATATCGATGGCTGGGGCTGTCTGTGGGAGCGGCGGCCGGGGTCGCTGTATTACGAAGTCATGGACTCGCCCATCCGCACCGCCACCCTCGACGACCTCGACCGCATTCCCTGGCCCGAGCTGGCGCATCCGAGCCGGTTCGTGGGGCTGCGGCAGCGGGCCAAAGCCATCCAGGAGGCCGGCTACGCCGTCGTGGCCCTGAGCGGCGTGACGCCGTTCGAGCAGTCGTACCTGCTGCGCGGGGTCGAACAGTGGCTGCTCGACCTGGCCGCCGACCCCGACTTCGCCCTGGCGCTGATGCGCAAGACCACCGACCTGATGAAAGCCGCCGTGATCCAACTGCTGGAGGAGGTGGGCGACGCCATCGATGTCCTCATCACCGGCGACGACCTGGGCACACAGAACTCGACCCTGATCTCACCGGCGATGTATCGGCGGCTGATCAAGCCGTTTCACATCGAGCTGATGAGCGAGATCAAACGGCGCACCCGGGCCAAGGTCTTCTATCACTCCGACGGCAACATCATCTCGCTGCTGCCCGATCTGATCGAGATCGGGGTCGATCTGCTCAACCCGGTGCAGGTCAATGCCGGCGACATGGGCGACACGGCCCGGCTCAAGCGCGAGTTCGGCGACCGGCTTTCGTTCTGCGGCGCCATCGATACGGGCTGGGTGCTGCCCAATGGCGCGCCCGACGACGTGCGGGCCGAGGTGCGGCGCCGGATCAAAGACCTGGCCCCCGGCGGCGGCTACATCCTGGCCTCGGTGCACTGCATCCAGCCGGATGTACCGCTGGCGAACGTCATCGCCATGCTCGATGAAGCGAGGCGGGTGGGGCGCTATCCGCTGAACCTGTCGTGAATGGTAGAATGGCCCGATATTTTCCCGAACTCAACCCTTTTCATTCCCCATTGGAGCCGTACATGCCACCCTTCAAAGTCGTTATTACCGATTTCGGCGACCCGGATCACAGCCTCGAGGCCGGCGTCCTCCACGATTCGGGCCTCGATATCGATCTCGTCCGCCTGCAAACCAGGGTCCCGGAGGAATTGATCCCGCAGGTGGCCGACGCCGACGCCCTGATCGTGCAGTGGGCAACGATCAACCGCAAGGTCGTCGCCGCCATGACCCGTTGCAAGGTGATCTCGCGCTACGGCATCGGCGTGGACATGGTCGATCTGCAGGCCGCCGGCGAGCACGGCATCGCCGTGGCCAATGTCCCCGATTTCTGCATGGAAGAGGTCAGTGACTCCACCATCGGCTTCATCTTCGACCTCGCCCGCCGCACGGTCTTCCTGGATCGGTACGTGCGGGCAGGTGGATGGGGCTCGTCGCGGCCGCTGCCCTCGTGGCCGCCGCCGCGGTTGCGCGGCCAGACGCTGGGCATCGTCGGGCTGGGCAACATCGGGCGGTCGGTGGCGAGCAAGGCCGCCTGTCTCGGCCTGACCGTGCTCGCCACCGACCCCTACCTGACGCCCGCGCAAGCGGCTGAGCTGGGGGTGGAGTTGGTCTCGCTGGACGACTTGCTGCGCCGTGCGGATTTCGTCACCGTGCACTGCCCGCTGAACGACGAGACGCGCGGGCTGATCGGCGGCGCCCAACTGGCGCTGATGAAGCCGACCGCCTGCCTGATCAACATGGCCCGCGGGCCGGTGGTGGTGCAGGCGGCGCTGTACGAGGCGCTGGCCAACGGCGCCATCACCGCCGCCGCCCTCGACGTGCTCGAACAGGAGCCACCCGATCCCCATGACCCACTGCTGCAACTGGACAACGTGATCATCACGCCGCACTCGTCCAGCGGGTCGGTCGAGGCCGTGCTGCGATTGCGCCGCGACACGGCCCAAAACGTGGTGGACATGCTCAGCGGCAGGCTGCCGCGCTCGATCGTGAATCGCGCCGCCTTGGGCTGGGCCTGAGCCGGTTCCGGCGCAGGCGTGCTCCCGCGGCAGGGGTCAGGACATGAGCGCTTCGTTCATCGGCATCGATCTCGGCACGTCGTTCATCAAGGGCGCCGTGCTCGACCCCGACCGCCTGACCATCGCGCACATCCACCGCCTCCCCTTCCCCGCCCCTCTCCCCGATCGACCGCCCCTGCACCGTGAGTTCGACCCGCTGGCCGTGGTGGAAGCCACGCGGCGCTTGCTGGCCGAGCTGCTGCCGCTGGCCCCGGGCTGCGAAGGCATCCTCGTCTGCAGCCAGATGCACGGGCTGGTGCTGACCACCGAGCAGGGCGAGCCGGCCTCGAACCTGACCACCTGGCAGGATCAGCGCCTGCTGGAGCCCCATCCCTCTGGCCAGGGAACCTACTTCGATGTTCTGGCGGGCCGGCTCACGCCCGAGGAAGTGCGACAGCTCGGCAACGAACTGCGGCCGGGCCAACCGCTGGGCCTCCTCTTCTGGCTGGCCGAGCAAGACCGGCTGCCCGCCGCCGACCTGATCCTGGCCTCGCTGCCCGATTTCGTGCTCGCCAACCTCTGCGGGGCGGCGCCGGGCATCGAGGCGAGCAACGCCGCCGCCCACGGCGCTCTCGACCTGGAGACCCTGGCCTGGCACCGGCCGGTGATCGACAAGCTGGGGCTGGGCGGGCTGCGCTGGCCGCAGATCCGGCGGCAGGGCGAGGTGGTGGGCCGGCTGGCGGTCGGGCGGGGGCCGGCCGGGCGGGGGCCGGCCGGGCGGGCGCCGGCCGGGCGGGGGCCGGGCGGTGGGCGTTCGCTGCCGTGCTTTACGCCGGTGGGCGACTATCAGGCGGCGCTGGCGGGGGCGCTGTTGCAGGAGGGAGAGCTTTCGCTCAACATCTCGACCGGCTCGCAAGTCAGCACGCTCCAGCCCGCGCTCGGCTTCGGCGCCTACCAAAGCCGGCCGTTCTTCGATGGCCGCTACCTGGCCGGCATCACCCACATCCCGGCCGGGCGCGCCCTCAGCGCCCTGGTCAGGCTGCTTTCGGAGCTGGCGGTGGAGCAGGGCGGGGCTGTGCCGGAGCCGTGGGGCTACATCTCAGAGCAGGCGCGGCGGGCGGGGCCGACGCAGATGCGCGCCAACCTGGCCTTCTTCACCTCGGCCTGCGGCGACCACGGCGAGCTGACGAATCTGCACGAGGAGGAGCTGACGGTGGGCCATCTCTTCCGCGCCGCTTTCCAGAACATGGTGGATAACTACCACGGGTGCGCGCAGCGGCTCGACCCCGGCGGCGACCAGCCGGCGGCGCCCTGGCGCAGCCTGGTGTTCTCTGGCGGCCTGGCCCAAAAGATCGACGTGCTGCGCGAACTGATCGTCGCCCGTTTTGGCGCTCCCTATCGCCTCTGCCCGACCCCCGAAGACACCCTGTTGGGATTGCTGGCGCTGGGGCTGGCGTTCACCGGCCGCACGCCGTCGGTGTCCGCGGCCATGGCCCGCATCTATGCTGCCTACGGCGGCGACCTTATGTTGCAGCAGGGCTGAGGGGGGCGACTGGCTGGGGTGAGCGGGTCAGGGTGATGTCGAGATGCCACTCGTAGACGTCACCCGCCTTGACCGTCGAGCACTCGCCGCGCAGGCGGGCCACATCCAGGCGGTCGCAGCTGGCGGTGGCCGGCTCCAGAAAGAGGCTGTAGAGATCGTCCCACCCGCCCTCATCGGCCAAAACGGCGAGATAGGGCGCCTGTTCGACCGGCCACGACAGCCGCAGCGTGCAGCCGCTCTGGGGATAGGTCAGGGCGCACCAGCCCTCCGGCATCCGCCCCTTGACGAAATACTTGACGGTCTGCCGGGCGCTTTTCGGCTGCATCCGGCGCAGGTCGCGGGTCTGGCCAGCGGCCAGCCTGGCCAGCGGCCAATCGAACTCATCGCCGTAGCGCCCCAACCCGCCGTCGAAGCTCAGCGCCGTGACGACCTTGCGCACCCCCTCGGGCAGCGCCAACTCCGCCCCTTCCTCCAGGTTGAGCATCATGTGCGCCGCCCACATGAAGTCGAAATCGAAGCCGGAGAGGTTGGTCAGCCGGTAGTCGGTGTGCAGCGTGGCCTCATCGACCAGCGAGACCCATTTCTCCAGGCGGTAGGGGAAGCGCACGCCGTGGACGGCGAAATGGAGCCGGCCGCCCTGCTCGGTGCCTTGCCAGGGCAGGCTCCACACCTCGCCGTGGTCGGGGATGGGCGTCCCGCGCCAGGGGTAGCCCTCGTAGAAGCAACGGTCGATGCTGGGGAACATCTCATCGCCGCCCGAGCATTCGCCCTCGGCGACGTAGCTGCCGTCGTAGGGGGCCAGGCGGTACTGCGCCTGGGGCCGCTGCAACAGGAGCTCGAGGTCGAGGGGTTTGTAGCGCAGCGAGCACAGTTTGGCGCCAACGCCGGGCAGGTAGTGGGCGAGCAGCGCCTCGGATTCCAGGCTGATCGCGGGCTGGTCTTTGTAGCGCGACGGCCGGGCCGTGGCGCTCATGGGCGGTGCACCAGCACTTCGCCCTGCGTCATCAGCTGCGGCCTGACCTCTGGGGCGAGTTCTTTGCAGGCGTCGAGAAATTGGGCCGGATTGCCGTTGTGTTCGGCGAACATCCAGAAATGGCACGGGATGGCCACCCTGGCGCCGGCGTCATGCGCCAGCCTGGCCGCCTCGACGCCGTCGAGGTTGCCGTAGGCGCCGTTGATGGGCGGGATGATCACGTCGATGCCGGCGGCGAAGAGCTGCTGCCATTTCTCTGGGCGATAGGCCGTATCGGCCACCTGCCAGACTTTGATCTCGCCGACTTGCAGCAGCAACCCCAGCGCCTCGGGCGCGAGGTCGCCGTGGTCGGCGAAGACGCCGGTCAGGGTGACGTCGCCGTAGGTCAGCGTCTCATCTTCGTGGATGATGGTGAAGCGATGGTCGGGAACGCCCAGTTTCTCGAACTCGAGGCGACAATCGGGCGCGGCGACGAAGTGGATGTTGGGGTTGCGGGCCAGGGCCGGGATGGCGTCGTAGTCGAAGTGGTCGGCGTGCGAGTGCGTGCAAACCACCACATCGGCCTCGACCTCTTCAGGGGCAAGCGGCGCCGGCATGATGCGCTTGAAGCCATAGCGCACATCGCCCAACAAGCGGTGGACGCAATCACTGAGGTAGGCATCGACATAGACGATCGTGCCGCCGGGCGTCTTGTAGACAAACCCCGCCTGCCCCAGCCAGAAGATCGCCAGGCTGCCGGGTTCGACGCGCAGTTGCTTGATATCCGAGGCAAGTTTGCTGGTCATAGAGTCCCTCTGATCTCGCGAATCAAGGCCAGAACCGCCGCTGTCCTGGCTGCCAGTGCATCCCAATCATTGTTCTGCAGATACTCCCGCTTGATCAAATCACTGCCGATGCCGACGGCGGCGACCCCGGCTTTGAACCAGGCGCTGAGATTCTCGCGCGTGGCCTGCACCCCACCGGTCGGCATGAGGCGCGTCCACGGGGACGGGCCGCGGATGGCCTTGACAAACTCAGGGCCGCCCACCGCATCGCCGGGGAAGACCTTGACGATCTCGGCCCCCAGTTCCTCAGCCGAGGCGATCTCGGTGGCGCTGCCACAGCCGGGGATGTAGGCGATCTTGCGCCGGTTGCAGAAGCGGGCGACCTCGGGGTTGAGCGAGGGGCCGACGACGAAGTTGGCGCCATAGGCGACATACAGCGCCGCCGTTGGCGCGTCGGTGATGGTGCCGGCGCCCAGGATCAAGTCGGGCAGATCGCGCTGGCAGAAATGCGACAGCTCCTTGAACACCTCGGGTGCGAAGTCGCCGCGGTTGGTGAACTCCAACAGCCGGCAGCCGCCGGTCGCGATCGCCCAGGCTACCTTTTTGGCGATCTCGACTTCGCCGCTGTAGAAGACCGGCGCCAGGCCGGTGTTGACGATGGTGTTGAGCACCTCGAGCCGAGCGAATCTCGCCATGATGTCCTTGCAGGGGGCGCGCTCTCAGCGGGTCGCCGCACCGGCGTCCGCCCTATCGTGGTTGAGGAAGAAAGGCGCGGAACGTGCGGTGGGGGATGGATGTGTCGAGCAAAAATTGTCAACAATTAACAGTTAACATTATAGGATGGGGGTGAGGGTCTTGTCAAGCTGGCGCCACATTCCTCGTGGCGGCATGTCGCCCGAGCAATGAACTCCCACCCCGTCTTTCCGATCACACATCCTCAACGCCGTCCGCCCCGTGGGTAAGCGCACCCATCAGCAGTCAGGAGCGGCCAGACTCCTTCTCCTGGCAGGGCGTCCATTGGACGCAGTTAGTAAATTCCTCAAGGCTCAATTCGGGCTGAGCGAGACGTTGTTGTATGGCGCTGCCTGGTCGCTCCTGTGGGCGGATGGGGTCTGGTAAGGATTGGCATTGCCGGTCGGTAACAGATGGCATGAGCGATCCTCAATCTCCCAACGCCTTCAACAGCGCCTCGCGCGCGTCCGCGTAGAACAGGATCGTCAGCTTCATCGCCATCTCGTCCGACAGCTCGTTCAACTGTCGGCGGGCGGAGATCGGAATCAGGAGCATGGAGGCGCCTTTCTCGATCGCCAGCTCGGCCACATTGACCGCGTTAACCACCGGATCAATGCCGCCGCCCAGGTTGAGTGCGCCCACCGCGATCAGCCCGCCTTTGAGGCTCTTGCCCAACAGCGCGCTGCAAAACGCCAGGATGGCGGGGAGGCCGAGAAAGGCGCCGCTCTTGGGCGCATCGAAGGCGCGCAACTGCACGGTGAACTCATGCTGGCGCGGATCGCGGTCGCCGACCAACTCGCGGGCGCGCATGAGCAGGTTCTGCTCGCCGTACTTGATGCTCTCGCGAAACGGTCCTGGTGTGGGGAAGTTGACGATGCGCACGCCGGCGCCCGGCCCGACATTGACGTCAAGGCGATAGAGGCCGGCGCCTTCGTCCGGCCCGCCCGGGCTGATGCCCCAGACCTGGCCCGGCGGCAGGGGGTCGCTGCCGATGGCCTGGGTGCTTTGCAGTTCCGGCGTCACGATGAACTTCTCGACCCCTTCGACGCCGAGTTGGTAGCTAAAATGGGTGTTGCGGAACTCAGCGCTGCCGATGCGCTTCTGCTGCTCCTTCACCCGGCGGCGGCACTCCAGCGCCAGCTCCACGGCCCAGGCGAGATCTTCGTCGCTGATCGCCAGCTCGCGGTCGGGGTGGAGCAGCTTGAGCAGGCCGTTGACCGTGTGGTTGACCGCGTTGGCGTCGCGGCCGCTGAGCGCGCCCCCGTAGCGGATGCGGCTGGCGACCGCCGGCAGCCGGTTCTCCCCACGCAGGTGCGACCAGCCCTCCGACAGGAAGTCGCTGACCAGGCCAAAATGCTCGGTGAACAGGGTGCGGTCGAGCTTGGGCACGTCCCAGCCGGGCAGATAGGCATGGATGCGATCCATGAACGCGGTGTCGTTGCGCATCTCCGGCGGCAGCGGGCCGAGCAGGTGGCTGATCCGTTGCTGGTGCTCGACGTCCACCTCGAAGTTGCCCACCATCACGATGCTGCCGGCGGCGCGGATGTTCTCGCGGCCGCGGCTGAACTCCCCGGCCTCCATGTAGCCCTTCATGATGTTGACGCCGTCCTTCTGGTCGAAGGCGATGCCGGAGACCTCATCGAAACAGACCACGTCATAGAGGCAGACCAGGCCGCGCTGGCCCGTGGCGTTGTTGACGAACATCTGGGCCACGGTGGCCTTGCCGCCGGAGACCAGGTGCGAGTAGGGGGAGATTTGCTGGTAGAGGTGCGACTTGCCGGTGCCGCGCGGGCCAAGCTCCACCATGTTGAAGTTGCGCTCGACGAACGGGACCATGCGCAGGAGCAGGATGTCCTGCGCTCGCCGCTGGAGCTGTTCCGGCTCGAAGCCGACGCTGCGCAGCAGGAGCTGCCGCCACTCCTCGGTCGTGAATGCCGCCCGGCCGCGGGCCAGATCATCCGACACGCCGCGTTTGGAAAGCTGGATGGGGCGCAGGGAGGTGACGCCGAAGGGCCGGCCGTTGCGCTCCTGGGCGATGGCCGCGTCGTATTCGAGCTGGATCTCGGCGTAGAAGCCGCCGGTAAGCATGCGCTCATTGGCCGCGACGGTGTCGGCGTCGATGCGCACGTCGCGCAGGCGCAGGCTGGGCAGAGTGGCCAGGTAGGAATCGCTGGCGGTGTCCAGCCGCGCGGTGATCAGGTCAATCAGCTTGACCGAGCCGCGCTCGCGCGCCCGTGACTTGAACAATTCTTCCTCGCCCGGCCGCACGGTGCGCTCGCGCATCTGGCGCTCCACGATCTCCAGCCCCTCGGCGATCTCGGCCGGGTCGGTGCTGGCGCAGTAACGCCCCAACAGGAATTCGCCGACGTAGGTCGGCACGGGGTACTGCCCCCGGAACTTGAGCGCCAGGTCCTTGCGGACCACATAGCCCGTGAATGCTTCTGCTGCGAGCTGATCCAGATGATCGAGTTCCATGCTGTCTTTTCCTGATTAAACGAGCGTTCGTAGTAGCGACTTCAGTCGCTTCTCTCATGCAAGACGACTGAAGTCGTCACTACCAACAACGGCGTTCGTAGTAGCGACTTCAGTCGCTTCTCCCACACTAGACGACTGAAGTCGTCACTACCGATGAGCCTCACCCGCCCACGGTGGTCTGCGCCTGCGCCACAAGCGCGCCTTCCGCATTCAACAGCACGACAAACGCGGCCGCGCCCAACTGATCATCATCCTCGACCAGCAGCGAGGCGGCGCCGGCCTCAACCGCTTTCGGCGCGGCCAGCGACGTGGCCGCATTGCCGGTCTTGGTGCGGAGGTCAACGGTCATGCCCGCGCCGGCTCCGCTGACGGTGATCGCGCAGCGCAGCCCCTTCCAGGTCATGGCGGTGATCGCCGCCTCCACCGTGGTTGCAGCGACCGGCTTGGAGACCGTGATGACTGGCGTCACGCACTCCTGCGGGCTGATGCCGCCGTGCTCGTACTCTACCCCGGCCTCGTAACAGGCGATGCCCGAAGCCACGGCGATCCGCACGTCCCCGTCCCAATGCCATGGGATCGTGTGCTGGTCGGTCTGGGCGCCCTCTTTGAGCACCGCGCAGCGACCCTTGCGCACGACCGTCAGGTGCTGCGGCAGCTCGACCTTGGGCAGGCCGTCGGGCTTCGTCCCGAGGCTCAGCCCGAGGGGCTTCGTCCCGAGGCTCAGCCCGAGGGGCAGCAGGAGCCAGCCGTGGTCGGTGACGACCACGACCTGCTGCCAGCCATGCGCCAACAGCGCATCGATCCGCCTTTCGAGGCCCCGCAGCTCGGCCGGCAGGTGATGGCTCAGCTTCCACCCATGCTCGTGGCCGTATTGGTCAATCGCACCGAGCTCCGTCCAGGCCATGCCGATGGAATCGCCCAGCGCGTCGCCGGTCAGAATCTGATAGCCGGCCCCTTCGAGCAGCTTGCGCAGGGCGGCTGCCGTGCTGCTGGCGCCAGTCGCTTTGACGATTGGGGTCAAGCCCGGCTCACCGCTGCCCGCCATCTGCCCGGCCACTGGCGCGACCGCCGGTTTGGCCGTAGGCGTCACCGTCGGCAGGGCGGCCAGACGCCAGCCGATTTTACATGCTAAGCCCCGGCGTTCCAATGCGGCAGCCAGCTTCTTGCCGACATCGAAGCGCAACGCATCGCTGAACAAGATGCACGTGCCCGCCTCGGCTGCCGGCGGCGGCCCCGGTGCGTAGCTGGCCGCCGGGTTGCCAAGCACGGCGGTTTGCAGTACGGCCGCGGCCTTTTCCAGCCACGGACGGTAGAGCGCCGCCACCGCCGCCTTGACCGCGGCCACATCTTCGGCGGCCTCGACCGCGGCCAGTGCATCCAGGGCGGCGGCGTCGGCCTGCCAGCCCTTCTCGGTGTAGGCCGCGGCGATGTCGGCCACAGTCGCGCCGCCCAGCGGCTTCTCCGTGGCGCCGGCCAGGGCGGCCAGGTGCTGCAAGGCACTCGCCAGCGGCGCCTGCCCCAACTTGGCCCAGACCCACGTTCGCCGCGGGCCATGGTCGGCCTCGAGATGGGCGATGGTGTTGCGTGCGTCGGCCGGCGCAGCGGCGCCAAGCGCCAACAGCGCAGAGCGCAGCGCCTCCTCTGCGGTCCGGTTGTAATTCGGCCAAACGGGTGTGCTCTCGCCGAAGAGACTGAGTTGCGGTTGGGCGCGGGCCAGGAGCTCCGGCAGGTTGGGATACCCTTCGGGGTTCTCCTCGAAGCGGTCCCAGACGTTCTGCCAGGCGCCTTGGCGGCGCCCCAGCCGTTCCGCGCCGGCCAGTGCGCCGTCATCCAGGGGGTGAAAGCCGTACTTCTGCTTGCAGAGGGCGCAGAAGGCATACCACTCGGCCGGCGTCAGGCTATCGGGGTAGCCCGTCGGGTCGTTCAGCCAGAGGAGCAGTCGCCTCACCTGGTCTGGATTCAGCAGCTCATCGAAGAAGGCGGCCTTGAGCGGCGCTTCCTTCTTCAGTCGCGCTATCGGCTCGTGCGCCAGCTTGAGCAGCGCGCGCTGCATCGCCTCGCGCGTCGCTGCGTCCGAGCCCACGGCAATGCCCAGGCCGTCGGCCGCCTGCAAGAAGCCCGCGATCGTCCAGTCGCGGCCGTTCTTGTGCGAGAAGATGACGCCGCGGTATTGCAGCTCAGCCAGCGGTTGCAACGGCTTGGGGCACTCCTCCACCGCGCGCACATCCTGGCGGCTGACGCCGGGCAGGTAGATCACCGGGACGCCGCCGGCGGGCAGGGTCTCGTCCAGCGCACCGGCGATGATGCAGCGCAGGTAGCTGGCCGGGCCGCTGTGCGCGGCCGGGTCATAGCTGTCCAGGGTCAACAAGGGTAACCGCAGACGCAGCGCCGGCAGCAGCGGCTCCCACTGGCGCTCCTTGTCCGGCCAGAGGATGGCGGCGGGCGGCGCCTGGTCGTTCTTGTTGAAGTCGCCGGCGCGTTGCAACGCAATGACCAGGGTATCGAGAAAAGTGATTGAGTCTTTCATCGCACTGCCTCTGAGTACAACCTATGACCTGTCCGGCGCGTAAAAAAGCAATGGCGCAAGGGCATCAACTGAGACGAAATGATACTTAACTTCAATTGATCCTGGAAGATTTTAACTTTCAAGGCCGAAAGTTGAATTTGCTTCGGCGTGTCCGCTAATGATCGCTATGATCTCGTCGGCTATGTACGTTTTACCATAGGTTGACTCGCCCATCTGGCGCAGGAAGAAAACGACCCATTCATGCCAGACGCCGCGTTCGCTCACGGCAAACAGCAGGTCGTAATACGGCTGCCGGTGACGCTCGAAATAGGCGCTCAAATAGAGTAATGGAAGCGGCAACAGCTTCCAGTCGCCCAGCAAAAGAGAGATCAGCAAACGCCCGATACGGCCGTTGCCGTCCAGGAAGGGGTGGATCGCTTCGAACTGATAGTGGATCAACGCCAGTCGGATCAACGGCGGATAGCCCTCGGTTTCATCGTGTAGATACTTCTCCAGGGCGCCGAGCGCAGCGAGCATTTCATCGGGCGGCGGCGGCACGAAAGCGGCCTCGTTGAGCGTACAACCGGGGCGACCGATCCAGTTTTGGCTGCGGCGGAACTCCCCAGGCGTGGCGTACTCGCCGCGCACACCTTCCATCAGCCGCTGGTGGACTTCACGGATCAAGCGCAAACTGTCCATCTCTACTGCCCTGCCTTTGCCCGCGCCTTTTCCTTCTCTGCCCGCGTCCAATGTCGATCGTTGACCCGCTCGCTGCCATCCGGGTTCTTGCCGCGATCCTTGTTCCAGTGGATGGTGAACTTGCGACGCAGCACACCGGCCGTCACCCAGGGGCGGATGTTGAGCCGCACGCCGTCGTTGAGGTCGGGATTCCAGCCGACGGGCTGCTCGGCCAGCCCTTTCCAGCGCACGTAGATGTCGTAGGGCGGCTCGCCCTCGCGGATGGCGACCAGTTTCTTCTGTAATTCCAGCGCGGCCACCAACCGGCCATCGGCGCCCGCCACGCCCGCATCCCGCTCGGCGCGCTGATCGCTGATCCACGCGCCCAGGGTGGTATAGATCAGTTTGTCCAGCAGGGCCGCGTCCAGCTTGTGGTAGTTGACCAGGGCCTGGAAGCCGTCCTTGCGGCCGTCCCAGACGTGCCAGAGGAAGGGGCGGTTGTGGAACAGACGGCAGTGCTGCTCGAAGAAGCCGTCAGCCAGCCAGTCGTCCAGGGTGGCGTCGGCGTAGCCGGCGTGGGCCAGCAAGGCGCGCTGCGTGGCCGGCGACCAGCCGGCGTCGGGCGGGACGGGCGTGGTGGGCACGAAGTCGCCGACGCGGTAGCGCTCGAAGTCGGGCAGGGCCGGCGGGTGGCTGTAGGCGTGGGCCAGCAGGCTGCGCAGGCGCTCGGCCGCCGGCTGCTCGCCGGCCACGGCCGACAGGCAGACGATGCCATCCCGGTCGGCGAAGGCGTCCAGGCCATCGTCGTCCGTCCCAGACCCGAAGGGTTTTCGGAAACCCTTCGGGTCTGGGACGGGGGCCTGCTCCGGCCAATGATAGCCCAGCAGCCGCGCCACGGCCACGTGCAGCGGCTCCGTGGCCCCCACCGGATGCCCGCCGAACAGCCACTGGGTGGGGTCGTTGGACCAGGGCGGCGGCAGGCCGTCGGGGTAGTGCTCCTGGGCTACCTGGGTCCAGTGTTCGAGGTCAAAAGGCACCTTAACAAACGATCCAACAGTCACGGCCAAGGATTGATCTATAGCCTGGACATTGGACACGAAATCTTTCGAGCCACAGTATTCCCATACTGCTGCCATCAGAGCGTTATCCCTCAACACAAGAGTCCCGCCATTCTTGCCGAAAACCTCACCGGAATAAAGGGTGATCGGAAACTCGCCGATCTGAGAGATCCGGATGCCGCTGTTCCCCAACACCTTATACCCATTCATCATTTCCGAAGGATAGTTGTGAGTTGTTGGGTTCGAGTGCAGCGCGCGGTTGCCTTCCTCCCAAAGAATGAAGTCTGTTCGGCCACCATACATGACGGTCGCATTCACGTTCTGAATGAATGGTATCCATGCCCCGTTTTTCAGATCAAGTTCCCAGAATTTGGCAACGAAACGGGGAATGTCACCAGTTGAGAGACCTTCGACACAAGTGCCAAAATCCGACAAGAAACGGCTTCCTTGAATTTCGAAAAAGGCGATTCGTGCATCAGGGTTCCGCAACTGCTTCCACTGACCCATCCGTTCGATCTCCGCAGTGAACAGCCCGGCCGCCTTGGCGCTGACCGGGCGCAGCGCCGAGACATCCAGCCCACGGGTGACCTGCTCTTCCGGGGCCTTGCCGCGGCTCAAAGTGATGAGTATGGCCTTGACCACCTCGCCGCTGATGGTCTCGAACGCGCCCGGTCCCAGCCGGGCAACCAGATGCCAGGTTTCAGCCTTGAGCAGCTTCTCGCGAAACTGGCGATAGGTCGTCAGGAACAGCCAGTTCTGCGGCAGCACCAGGCTGACCGCGCCGCCGGCGGTGCAGAAGTCCAGGCAGCGCTGGAGGAAGACGGTGGCCAGGTCGTTCTTGGCCTCGGGCGCGTGGCTCTGGCAGAAGGCGCGCAGGGTCTCGTCCTGCTTGCCGCGCGCCAGGTAGGGCACGTTGGTGGCCACCAGGGTGTACTGCCGGCCCAGCAGCCGGGCGGCGCGCAGCACGCCCTCGGCGGCCTCGCCCAGCACGGCGACCGCTGGATCGTCGCCGCGTCCCTCGCGGCCCAGCGCCCGCTCCAGCACCGGCAGCACCGCGTCGTAGTCGGCGCTGAAGAGCCGCTCATTGAGGGGGATGTGGCTGGGGTCGATCAGGCTGCCCAGGGTGGGCGCGTCCTTGAACAGGCCGTGCAGCCGGGTCAGCGAGGTCTGTATGCGCACCGCTTGCCCTGAGCCTGTCGATGGGTCGCCGGCCAGGCGCAGCCAGTCGTCCAACTGCCCCTGGACCGCGATGCCGGAGCAGGCGATGTGGGGCACCGGCAGGTCGCCCCGGTAGCCGATGCGCTTCCAGGCCGCCAGCAGCACGTTGAAGGCCGCGATCTGGCAGCAGCGCGGGTCGATGTCCAGCATGAACAGGTTGTCCCGCAACACGGCCCGCACCGCCCCTTCCTCGCTCAGCCCTTCCTCCTCCATGCGCATGGGCACGAACATCTTGAACGCGGCGACCCCAAAATGGAAGGAACCGCCGCAGGGGTCGAGCATGGTCACGTCAGCCGCGCGCTGGGGCCAGCCGGGGAAGGCGCCGGCGGCGGGGAGACGAGGGGGAGAATGGTCAATGGTGAACGATGAACTTTAGTTTCCGCTAAGTGCTGACGTGACAAAGGCGGCTGGATGGTTCATGATTGCAGGAAACCATTCCCACAAGCTCCTGCAAGGAGAGAACCATGCCAACCGCCGTACGAGAGACTATACAAG
>JAIBAP010000078.1 GCA_019695115.1 Caldilineales bacterium
CTCACGTTTCACGCATTCGCACGTAGGCGTGCTCACTCCTCACGTTTCACGCATTCGCACGTAGGCGTGCTCACTCCTCACGTTTCACGCATTCGCACGTAGGCGTGCTCACTCCTCACGTTTCACGGAACACGGAACACGCAACACGCAACACGCAACACGCAGTACTAGTGCAAGTAGCTGAACGGGTTCTGTTGCACGCCGCGGTAACGGATCTCGAAGTGCAGATGCGGGCCGGTGCTGTGACCGGTGCTGCCAACCGATCCGATGCGCTGGCCGCGCGCCACCGACTCACCCACGCGCACGAAAATCTTGCTCAGATGCGCATAGTAGCTGGTGTAGCCATTGCCGTGATCGACGACGATCAGGTTGCCATAACCAGTCTTATCCCACCCAGCATAGACAACGAAGCCCGAATCGGAAGCGGCGACAGGACTGCCGAGCCAGGCGCCGATATCGACGGCGCGGTGGCCGCCCCAGTATTTTTGGGTGAGGGTGCCACCGGCCGGCATGACGAAGGTGCCTGTGCCGCGGCGGGCGCCGGCCGGGACAGGCCCGTTGAAGACCGTCACCGTGCGCGGCACATAGGGCTTCTGGCCGCCCGGTATGATCAGATAGCCGCCCGACAACAGCGGCTGATCGGCGCTGGCCAACTTATTCCAGCCATAGTCGGTGATAGCCTTGACATCGACCTTGTACTGTTTGGCAATCGATGCCAGTGTGTCTTTGGCTACGATCTTGTGATAGACGCCATTGGTGGGCAGGATGGCCACGCGGTCGCCCACCCGCAGCAGGTCGGGGTTGGCTTCCAGCAGCGGGTTCGACCACAGGATCGTCTCCGGTTTCAGCCCGAATTTTTCGGCGATGGCGAAGACGCTGTCGCCCGACTGCACCACATACGTTTCCACATCCAGGCGCGGGCGGTCAGGGATGGTTGTGAACGGCACGGCATTACGCACCAGCGGCCCCAGGCTATTGACCGACGACCCACCGCTGGCTGCCACCAACTGGCCGAGCGTGACCGGTGCGGGGGTGACGGGTGGCGCCGGCAGGAATGCGCGCGGCGCGATGTCCCACTTGGGGAGATCCACCTGACTGAGCATCAGCAGGCTCACGGCAACGGCCAGGAGGACGAGATGCGAGGCCAGGCGAATCGGCGTATAGCGATCGGAACCTTGTCCCACCACTTCCTGACAACACTTCTGCCAGAAGCGGTAAGCACGGTCCCAGGTGTCGTTGGCTAACGCGTCGGGTTCAGGAGGGGGATTCGACGCATCCGCCTCGGAATGGGAGCGTTTCTGCATTGCGCAGGTCTCGGCTACCTTCAGAGAATAGGATACCCGGCCGTTGAACTGCGGCCGGGTTCAGGGGATGATGCGGGCGATTATAGCATGGTGATCAGGGGGCGCCAAACGCAGCTGCCGTCGGGAGGGGCCATGATCAACCTGCACCCGGCTGAAATCCAGCCGGGATGCGGCTCAATCGCGTAGCTCGCGCAACTTCTGCACCAGTAACAACACCGCCGCCGCCGCCAAACCGGCCAGGAGAATGACCCGCCAGAAATGGAACACGAGAATCAACGAAGCGATAATCGCCAGTGCGACCGAGATGCCCGTGACTGCCGCTGTAAACGTGCCGCGTAACAGCGATTCGACGATCGTGAAGGTCAGGAGGAGCAGAAGCACGCCCAGCCACAGATAGTCGGGCGCCAGATAGGAGACCGCCAACACCGCCAACAGCAGCAGACTGATGCTGACTGCCGCCCACGCCTCGACAAAGCGATTGAAACGGGCGGTGGCCGAGCTGACGGGCGTGGCCAGGCGCCGAATGTGGCCGCGAGGGTCGTCGCGGACGCCGGCCTGCAAGCGCTCCAGCCGCTCGCTCAGACCATCCAGCAGGGCGATGTTCTGCGACTGCTCGCGGCGGAGATCGTGTGTTTGGGCGGCCGCCTCGGCCAATTTCCTGGTCAGGCTGTCATATTGCCGGGCCAAATGGGGGTTACCCTCCATGCCCTTAAGTTCGGCGCCCAACGACTGCAACTCCGCCGTCTTTGTCGGCAGCAGGCTTTCCAATTCTGCCTGCCGCGCCTGCAAACGCTCGCAGCGCTCGGCCAGCAGTTGCAACTCTTGGGGCGGGGGAGCGATGCGGTCGAGACCGGCGAAACCGAGCGGGTCGTACCACGAACCGCGCGGGGAGCCATCGCGGTTGTACATCGGCCCTGCCGGCGCATTCTCGCCCGAGATCGGGTCGCGGGCAAAAAGCCCCCACAACCCCCGGTACTGGCTGACCCACGGCGTGCTTTCGTCGATCAGCACCGGCGACCACTGCTTCGATTGGGTTGGGCCGATGCTCAAGCCGTCGCCGCGCGCATAATCGACGAAAGGAATGCGGAAGGGGTTGCGCTCGCGGCTGCCCGTCTGTCCCAGCGTCTCCGTCCAGAACTTCTGCCAGAGCTTCAGCCCCCGGTCGCTCCATTTGGGCAGGGGCAGACTGACCTCGGCCTGGTATTCGCCGCGCCGGAAGTAAGCGGCATGCGAGCCGGCCCCGGCATAGACGACCGGATGTCCGTTCACCACCTCCAGCTCCTTGTCGTCATCCCAATGCCGGCGCAGGTCGTCGCCGTGGAAGTCGTGCGAGGCATAGCCCGCCCATTCCGGCTTCAGCCTCCCCTCGTCCTCATAAAGATAGACCATCACCACCTCCCAGTCTGCCTCATGGTCGTTCACGCCCTGGAAGCCCGACCGCCAGCTATTGTAGTAGTAGAAGAACCAGTATTGCAGGATCGTCCAGCCGCCCTGCCGCAGCACCCGCCCATAGTACACATATTTCTCGTCCGCATGCAGTTGCCGATGATACTCCAGCTCGGCGGCGGCGGCGGTCGCGCCCGGCACGCGCCCGCGCAACAGCAGGGTGGCCATGAAGAGGGCGTCGAGGAGCCGCGGCAGCAGCCCCCCGCGCGCCAACCGCCCCTGGCCGGCGTGGAAGACGCTGTGGGTGCGGCGTTCGAGGGCGCGACGGTCGGCGATGGCCTGGGCGCTTTCGGTCAAAGTCAGCACCGGCACCAGCCGCAGGAAATGAACGGTGCCAAATGCAGATGGTCGCGGCTCGACCAGGGCTGCCAGCGTCAACCGGCCTTCCGGCGCCAGCATTTCTTCGGCGCCATCGGGATAGTGCGCCCATAGGCTGCACTGCTCGATGTAGGGCCGGACATCGGCCGGGAAGAACTGTTCGCCCTGCGTGAAGCGCACGATCGGCTCGAAGCGGCGCAACAGCGCCATGTCCGCGTCAGGGTCCGCCGCCAGGGCCGGATCAGTCGTTGTGTTAGAGGCTATCATCGGCTCGTCGGCGAATGCCAAAGGCTTCCTGGACTTCGGCCAGGTTGAGTGAGAAGACGATGACGGCGCCCAACAGGAGTGCGACATAGTCGGGTCGCCCGTAGTGGTACCTGATCAGGTTCAGCGCCAGGGTGGCTCCCGTCCAGGTCATCAGGCCCAGCCAGGCCCACCGTCTGACGCCGAACAGACCCAGGCTGAGGGCGAAAGTGACGCCGCCGCTGATCAGCAGGCCGGCGGCGCGGGCGATCTCCTCCCCGCTCGCGGTCAGACGCCAGCCCACGAACAGCGGCTGACTCAGGGCCTGTTGCCACAGCCTGCCCGGCCCCAGCGCCAACAAAACGATGGCCACCGTGGCCAGGGCGGCGACGAGCGTGATCAGGCCGACCACGGTGACGGCGACAGGGCGTTTGTGGGTAGTCGAAGTGGGCAGGATGGACATGGGGTGATAGTGAGGTCAGGAACGGAACTCATGTATTCAAAGCGACCTGGCCTGGGCGCTCGACCACTGGCACTGCGGCGGCGGCGTTTTCAAGCTCAAGGCGGCGGTTGTTGAGGATGTGGAAGACATCGACGGCATTGCGGGTGGGGGGAACCCTCATCTCGGCGGGGTGGAAGATGAAGGCGTCGGTCTGCTCGCCGCCCAGACCGCCGTGGCTGCCGATCAGTTCTTCCAGCGCCGCCACCGTGCCATCGGCATAGACCGAGCTGATCACCATCAGGTCGCCGGCATGGGGGAAATCCATCACCCGGCGCACCTGCCAGGCGCGGGTCTCGACCGAGGCGGCGCCGGCCCTGTCTGGGTTGGCGGGTGCGTAGGGCGCCAGCGGATCCTCGCCCTCCACGGCGCCGGTGTGGAGGTTACGGCGGCCGGTTTTGGCCAGGGCGATGGGCACGCCGGCGTCATCGTAGCCGCAGACGATGCCGATGCCCTCGTGCTCGACCAGGGCCGGCACCAGGCCCGGATAGGCTGCCTCCAGCTCGCTCAGCCCGATCTTGCGTGGATGAAGGTCGAAATAGACCTGGGCCAGGTTGCCGCTGCCAAAGGCGGTGACGGGGGCCGGATCGGGCGAAGGGGCTTGTTCGCGCCGGGCCTGGGCGCGACCGAGCGCCTTTGCACCCTGCCGGGCGACCATGCCCCCGGCCCGGCCGGTCCTACCTTCCTGGTGCATACTCTCCAACTCGCCCGAAATCGCCGCCATGGCCAGGCCGGCGTCATCGCCGCCCATCTGCTGGCCGACGGCCACGCCCGCGGGCAGGCGCTGCTCGATGAACTCACTCAGGCTCTGGCCGTAGCGCTGGCAGAAGGTGGGGCCAAACGACTGGCCGTGGTCCGAGAGGATGATCAGATCGTAGGGCCGGGGCGCTTTCTCGGCGATGACGCGGTGAACGCGGGCAATGACCCGGTCGTAACGCCGCAGCTCGCCCATGGCGTCGCTTGTCCAGGGGCCGGAATGGTGCGCCACCTCGTCATAGCCCGGCCAGGTGACGTAGATGGACGGTGAACCGCGGATGATGTCGAGGATGGTCAGGTTGGCGGCCAGTTCGCGCACCAACACCGATGTGGTGGCCCGCACCAAAGGATAGCCGCCGTGCAGCCGATTGAGGCGCGGATAGACCTTCTGGCGCTGCTGTTGCCAGCCCTCCCATAGCTCGCGCACCACCATGCCAAAAAAGAGCGCCAGCGTGCGCGTCAGAAAGTAGGGATTGAGCATCAACAGGTAGAGGTCTTCGGCCCGCCGTTTCTGCTCCCTCGCGTCCTCCGTTTGCAGATCGGCCAGGGTCAGGAGCGACTTTTCGGCGTCGCCGTTGAGCATATTGTCGATGCTGGAGCCGCCGCGCAAGAGGCCGTTGCCAGTGGCATAGCGGGCGTTGAGCAGGCCGGCATCTTTGCCAGAGACGATCAGGCGGCCCAGGTCTTTGTCGTACCAGCGAAAGGCGGGGATGTCGTGGTTGTCGCCAAACATGATCCCGGCCTGGCAGGCCGAGGTCTGCGAGGGCAGCCCGCAATCGACGCGCGAGAGCACATACGGGGCCTGGCCGTCCTGCCCCGCCAGCATCGCCTTCAGCGTCGGCATCAGCCCGTCGGCGATGGCTTGCTTGATGTGATGGTAGCTGAGGCCGTCGATCTCCATCATCACCAGGCCGCGGCCGGGCTGAGAGGCGGCGGCAAACGGTTGGCCCCGCGCCAGCCGCTCGATCAGCTGCTGGTAGAACGACCCATCCTCATCGATCTCGATCACATTGGTGAGCACCACATTGATCGCCGCCATGACCACGCCCGCCGCCACGGCCGGAACCAGACCATCGACCTGGAACCCTGGCAAGATGCGGGCCGTGAGCAGAAGCATGGCGGCGTTGACGAAGAGGCCGACGCCGAAGAGGGGGAAGAACCCCAGTGGAACCGCCAGCAAGAGGACAAAGGGCCGGATCAGCAGGTTGACGCCGCCCAGCAGGAAAGCTGCCGCCGCCGTCGCCAGCCAAGGCGACGCCACCCCGTCGCCGCCGACGCTGATCCCCGGTAGAATCCAGGCGGTCAGGGCCAGCGAGAGGGCGTCGACCAGCCACAGCGCCAGGAAGCGGAGCGGCGCCTGTACCAGCCAACGAATGGCGTCGGCGATGATCGCGGTCACGTTGCCAGCTCTATCACGGGTGTGAACATGCTTGGGTGTCGGTATCAGTGCGAATGACTTCAGTTTAGCAGCGTGATGGCGTCAGGGCAAAAGCCTGCGCGCGACGGCGGTTTATCCCACATTATCCCACACTATCCCACATTGCCGGGCGCGAAATCAGGTGGTAAGCGGTCGTTTCGGCCCAGAAGTCATCCTCCCAGCCGCTGCCGCGCTTCTGACTCGAATGCCGTCACCGCCCGCTCATACAGGGCGCGCGCCTCGGCGTGCGAATTGGCCACGGCCGTCAAGCCAAAACTACCGCTTTCGCCCAGGGCGCTGATCATGTGCAGGACGATGCCCGTTTGCCGGGCCTGGTCGAAGTGCAGCCCGTGCAGGGCCACAAGCTCGAACAGATCAGCGTGCGTGAACACCCGAAAGAGCGGGGATGCGACGTGATCGCTGGCGATGAAGCACTTCTGTTGCCCGAACGGCGTCGTGAACACCCCTTTGCCGGCATCGTAAGCGCCATCGGTCAGGAATTGGAGGGTGAGGAAGGGATGGGTGGTGCCGCCCTTGCGCAGGTTGAGTTCGATGGCAAAGACATCCCAGGCGCTGCCCTGTGAGCGCACTGCCACGAAATCGATGGCAAAACGGCCCAAGACGCCCTCTTTGCCCAGGCGCCGGCCCACCTTGGCGGCTTCGTGCATGATCCTGGCCGCGTAGTCGGCATCCGCCGGGAAGACGGCCCCCAGATAGGTCTGGCCGCTGGGGCCGCCCAGAAGCTGGTCGTGGGTCGAGAGCAGTTCGACTTCGCCCAGCGGCGTGATCCGCAGTTGGGCGCTGGGGCTGCGGAATTCGTCGCCGAGAATGCGTTCCTCGGCGATGCCGCCGTGGGCGGCCAGCGTCTGCATGTACCAGTCAAAGCTGATGCTGTCGTTCTCGAAACGCATCGCCCGCAAGCGTTCGGCCAGGCCCGGCTGCTCGGCGGCATCGCCGGGCGCGGGCAGGGCTTGCAGGTCGATGATGGCGTTGCCGAAGCCAGAGACGCCCTCGTTGTGTTTGACCACCACCTGGCGGAGGCCGGGGCGCTGCGCCCGCAGCCCGGCCAGGGCTGCGATCACCTCTTGCTCGGTGTGCAGATTCTCGGCCCCCAGCGGATGCTTCACCCCCTCTTCGGCGAAAAGTTGCCGGCAGCCGCTCTTGGTGCCAAAGGGGAAGAACTTGGGGTCGGCGCCATACATGGGGATGTCCAGAGCCAGGGCCAGGTCGCGCTCGAGCTGGGTGGTGATGAACGGCACCAGATGGGCGCGGTTGTGATCGAGGATGAGCGAACGCAGCTGACTGAGCAAGGGCGGTCGCTCCAGGAGCTTCTCGCTCAGGGGGCGGGGGGAGCCGTCCATCGGCGAGACCAGAAACAGGCGCTGGCGGGCCTGGCTGGCGATGACGCCCGGCAGCAGGTGCAGGTAATAATCGACGATCTCCTGGAGGATGGGCTGCGAGGTGACGTAGATCAACCGGGCGCGCGGCTGGCGGAGCAGGAGCAGGAGGAAGAGATAGCGTTCCTCATAGGCCTGGAGGACGGCGCCGCCCAGCGGCAGGTCGAGCGAAAACGACGGTACGACGACGATGGTCTGCGGGTCCTGATTGAGGGCGCGAATCGAACGCCAGAGCGGCACAAGCCGGGTCTGGAGCATCTCGAAGCGCGCCTGGGCCTCGTCAGGCGCCAGGCCCAGGGTGTAGGGAGGGAGGTTGTTCATGGTCGGCTCCATTGCCAAATAGGGTATCGGTTCAGGTGCGACGCACTTCGAGCGATTTTAGGACCTGCATAGTGCTGAAACCCGAGTCATTTGCGCTCGCGCAGTGCGTCGCACCTCCTTCACACAAAATCGCTCTGCGCCACGCCTCACGTTTCACTCATCACGTTTCACTCATCACGGAACACGCAACACGCAACACGGAACACGCAACACGGAACACGCAACACGCACCACGCAACACGGAACTCGCAACACGCAACACGCAACACGCAACACGCAACACGCAACATGCAACACGCCTCACGTTTCACTCATCACTCAACACGCTTCACTCCAATCATCCTATGTCGCGCATAGCCCAGCGGCGAAAACTGCACGCCCTGCACCCAGGGCTGAATCACCGTCGCGTCCCCCTTGATGCCATACCCCAGTGGGATGACCAGAGCCTGTTCGGCCACCAACAGACGGTCGGCCTGGCGATACCTGGCCAGCCGCAGGGCGCGGTCGCTGGTGCGGGCTGCGGCTTCGACCAACTCGCTGTAGCGGGCGTCACTCCAGCCACGTTGCCGCAAAAACTCATAGCACGACGCCTGGCGCATGAAATTGTCCGGGTCGGGATAGTCGGCGACCCAGCCATGCAGATAGATGAGACAGTCGGGACGACGCCAGTTTTCGGCCGTGCCGTCGTCGAGCGTGACTTCGATGCCCAGCACCTGGCGCCATTGTCGCGGCACTTCATCCAGCAACTTGGGGAAGAAACAGATGCCACAGAGGGCGGGAAAGCCACGTCCGCCCGGATAACCGGCCTCGGCCAGCAGCCGCTGCGCCAGCTCAGGAGCGTAGGGCAGCCCGATTTCGGGCGAGTGGCCCGGCATCCCCACCGGTATCAACCCGCCCCCGGCCGCCTCGGTGTCCCACAGGGTAGCTATCGCCTGGCGATCGAGGGCATGGATCAGCGCCCGGCGCACCCGATCATCATCCAACGGCGGCAGCGGCATCAGCGTCAGGTAGCTACAGCGCAAGGAAATCGGCGTTGAGATGAGGCTGGCGGTCAGGTCGGGCGTCATCTGCTCCGGCTTCAACTCGGCGAAATCCAATTCCCCGGCCAGGAATCGCTGCAATCGCTCCTCGGCCTCGTGCAGCAGCAGCCATTCCATGCGATCCACATTGCCGCCGAACTCGCCCGCATAGAAGGGATTGCGTTCGATCACGGCTCGATGTTTGGGGTCGAACTCGCGCAGCACAAAGGGGCCGTTGCCCACGAAGTGCTCGGCCCGCCACCAGTCGTCGCCAAAGCCTTCGACCGCAGCCCGTGGCAGGGGGTAGGTGATGGGCAGGGCCAGCAGGTAGGGGAAATAGGCGACCGGCGAAGCCAAATGCACTTGCAGCGTGGTCTCATCCAGGGCGACCACCCCCACGCTGCCGGCGTCGTCGCTCCGCCCCTCGCGATAGTCGCGCGCACCGACGATGTCATCCAGCGCCTTGGCCGGATACTCACCCGGGCCGGCCCGCAGATTGCGTTTCCAGGCCCACTCGAAAGCAGACGCCGTCAGCCGCGTCCCATCCGACCAGTGCAGGTCATCGCGCAGGTGAATGAGATAACGGATGCCGCCATCCAGCACCTGCCATGACCGCGCCAGGTGAGGGATCAGGTTGAGGCCGGAATCGAACTCGGCCAGGCCGGCAAAGAGCTGAAAGACGATCTGCGCTTCAGAACTCAGGGTCAGACGGCCAGGGTCGAGCGTGGCCACGCACAGATCGGCCACGCCGCCGCGCAGGACGGTGGCGGTTTGCGCCGAGACCGGCGGTCGCGCTGGCGCTGGCGCCAGGGCGCGGGCCTTCTGCTGCAAGGCAAACGCCGCCTCATTAGCCTGATGCGCCAGATCGAACTCGAAATTGGTGTGATAGACCATGCCCAGCTTCAACCAGGTCGCCGCCGCCAGGCGGTCGTCCTCCTCGCCCCGGCCTTCGGCCAGCAGCTCGATGGCGCGCTGATAGAACTTGACCGCCTCGACATGGGCATCGCTCAGGCGGGCCTTGTCTCCGGCCTGCAAGAGATAGGCCACGGCCTTATTCCGCTCGCCGGCCAGATCGAAATGCCGCGCCAGCAGCCCCAAATACTCCTCCCGGCGGCCGTCGAAAAGCTCTTCCAGCGCCAGACCCACGCGGCGATGGAACTCGCGTCGCCGTTCGATCAAGAGCGAATTGTAGGCGGCCTCCTGCGTCAGCGCGTGTTTGAAGCTGTATTCCAGTTCCGGGCGCCGCGCCTGCTCGCGCACCAGGTCGGCGCTCTGCAACCGGGCCAGATGGGCATCCAGGTCGCCGTTGGCCTCGGCGATGGCTGCCAGCAGCCGGTAGAGGAAGCTGCGCCCCACCACCGAAGCGATCTGCAGCGTTCGCCGCGGGCGGTCGGGCAGGCGGTCGATGCGGGCCAGGAGCACACCCTCGAGGGTGCTGGGGATCTCGACATCGCTGATCGGCCTCGCCGCCCGCCAATGGTGGTTCTCGCGCACCAGCGCCCCCTGCTCGATCAGGCTGCGGATCAGTTCTTCCAGGTAGAGCGGGTTGCCCTCGGCATGGTCGAGCACCAGCCGGCGCACGCTCTCGCCCAGGTCGGCCGCCAACAGATTGTCCACCAGTTGGCTGCCCTCCGGCGCCGATAGCGGCCTGAGATGGAGTTCGGTGGTGCGGTGGCTGAACTCGGTCTCGGCCCTGAGCTTGAGCTGCCAGATGCCGTGGTCGCGTTCGGGTCGGGCCAGAATCAGCAGCATGAGCGGGGCGCGGTTGGTCAGCGCCAGCAACTGCGCCAGGGCCTCCAGGGTCGAGGCGTCGGCCCAGTGGGCATCCTCGCACACCAGCACCGTCGGCTGCGCCTCGGCCACAGCCGCAAAGTAATCCGACATGGCCAGCAAAGCCTGCCGTTTGAGGGTCTCGCCATCCAGCCCCGCCACCCGTTCGGCCAGCTTGCCCTCCCATTTCAACCCCAACAAGGGCGCCAGATAGGGCAGGGCCTCGTCTGACCGCTGGCCGAGAACGGTGTGCAGACGCTGGTGCAACGCCTGCACGACGGTGGCTTCGGCATCGGCGTCGGCTACGCCCAGGTCATGTTTGATCAGTTGGCTGACCATCCAGAAGGAAAGCGTCTGGCCGTAGGACAATGCCCGGCCTTCCAGCCAGCGCACCGGCTGCCGCCCATTCTCTGGCTTCTGCCGTCTGACTTCCTCCACCAGGCGGCTCTTGCCGATCCCGGCCTCGCCCAGCACGAACACCACCTGTCCGCGCCCCGCCTCCACCATCGACACGGCCTGGCGCAGGCTTGCCAATTCGGACTCGCGGCCCACCAGCGGCGACGACAGCCCCCCACCGCCCCGACTGCGACCGGGTTCGGCTTTGAGGCCGGCGACGGCAAAGGCGCGCACCGGGTCGGGTAAGCCCTTCAGGGTCAGGTCGGGCTGGGGGGCCAGGTTGAAGGTGGGGCGCACGAGACGGGCGGTGGTCTCGGCCACCAGAATCTGGCCGGGCTGGGCCGCGCTTTGCAGCCGGGCCGCCAGGTTCACGGCATCGCCCACGGCCAGATATTCCATGTGCAGGTCGCTGCCCACCGCCCCCACCACCACCGTGCCCGTGCTCAGGCCCAGCCGTAATTGCAACGTCCGAGTCGCGCCCTGCCGCTCCTGGGCGTAGTCGCCGATCTCGGCCTGGATGTCGAGCGCGGCCCGCACCGCCCGCACCGGGTCGTCTTCGTGGGTGATGGGGGCGCCGAAAAAGGCCAGGACGCCATCCCCCAACAACTGGGCGACGACGCCTTCGTAGCGATAGACGGCGTTGCTGATGCGCTGGTGCACATCATTGACGATCGTCAGCCAATCTTCGGGGTCGAGATGCGCCGTCAGCGCCGTCGAATCGACGATGTCGGCAAAGAGAATGGTGACGGGTTTGCGCTCGCCTTCGCTCTGGGCCGAGACTGCCACCAGTTTTTGCCGCAGGTCGGGTGGGGCGGCCTGGCGGAGGGCGGTGAGCCGGCCGGAGACAGGCGGCGTGGCCGGGAAAGCGGCCAGGTGCGGCAGGGTGCTGCCGGGCGCGGACGCGACGGGCGCGCCGCAGCGCTTGCAGAACCGGGCGGTGGGTTTCAGGGTGGCGCCGCATCGTTCGCAGACGAGCGCCAACGGGCTGCCGCAATTCTCGCAGAATTCGGCATCGGGGTCATTGGCATAGCCACAGCGGTTGCAGTTCATGGTTGATTGCCTGCCAGTCGTTCCAGATCATGCCGGGCGCCCATCGCCGCGAACAGCGAGCGCGCCCGTTCGGCGTCGGCCTGGGCCGGTTGGCTCCTGCCTCGCTCCTGCCACATCCCCGCCCGCCAAAACAGCGTCCTTCCCAGGTCGAGTTGGCTCTCCAGCCGTGCAAAGGCCAGGATGGCGGCGTCGAAGGCGGACTCGGCTTCCTCCCAGCGAGCTTCCAGAGTCGCCACTTGCCCCAGCAGCCGTTGCGCCTGGGCGTAGGCATTGGGCGCCTGGGCGAACTCAGCCAGTTGCAGGGTCTGGGCGATAAGCTCCCTGGCCTCAGTCCGGCGCCCGGCGCCCAAGAAGGCTTCGGCCGCAGATGGCGCCGACATCAGGACGCTGGTTCGGTTCTCGCTCGGTCGCCAGAGGTCGATCGCCTGACCGTAACAGGCGACCGCCTCATCCCACTCGCGGCGCTGGATGCAGCCGTAGCCAAGCGCATGCAGACTCCAGACCAACAGCAACATCTGGCCCAACGCTTCGGCCCGGCGCCGGCCGCCTTCGGCATGGCGCCGGGCGGCGGCATCGTCGCCGCCATCGACCAGGATCAAAGCCAGGAGCGGCTCCAGCCAGGTGGCCAGCCGGCCCTCTCCGATCTGGTCGGCCAACTCCAGAGCGGCGCCAGCCTTCGCCTCTGCTTCATGCAGCCGCCCCTGCCCCCAGAGGGCGTTGGCCGCGGCGAAAAGCGCCCAGCCGCTGCGGTCGAAGGCGCCGACGCGCTCACCGATGGCCTGATCCTGGGCTGCGTGCGCCAACGCTGTGGCCCAGTGGCCCTGCATGACAGCATTTTCGGCCAGGAACTCATGCCCTGTCGCCACCGGCAAAGGATTCTGCTTGCGTTCGCCCAGGGCGATGGTGGCGTGCGCCCAGCGATTGCTCTCATCGAAGCGCACCATGTGCTGATACGCGCCGGATAGATACGAGTAGACGTAGAGCAAGGTCCTTTGGCGGTCGAGCGGTTCGGCCAACTGCCGCGCCTGTTCCAGGTAACGGATGGACTCGGTGTGTTCGGCCCGAAAATGATGGTAGCGCCCCAGGTGCGCCAATGTGACGGCCATCTCGTCCGGTTGGGCGGCGGCGTCGATCTCGGCCAACGCTTCGTGCAGATAGCCCAACCCGCGCCGATCACCCACCGCGGCGTAGACCTCTCCGATCCGCACCTTCAGGCGGGTGCGCTCCCCCGCCTCGACGACCCCGGCCAACGCTTTGGTCAGAGCCTCGGCCGCCAGTTGCACAAGCCCCCGGCTTTGGTAGATGCGCCCGATCTCGGCCTCGACCTTCGCCACTCGCCCCGGGTCGCCTGCTTCTTCGGCGGCCTCGCGCGCCTGGCGCAAGAAGTCCAGGGCTTCGTCGTGGGCAAAGACCCGGCGGGCGTTGGCCGCCGCCTGGAACGAATAGCGGTAGGATTTTTCGACATCGCCGCTCTGGGTGAAGTGGTAGGCCAGGTCGTGGGCGTGGTCGTCGAGATGGGCGGCGTGGAGCCGCTCCAGGCTCTCGCCCACCCGCCGGTGCAGCCGGCGGCGGCGGATGGGGTTCAGTTCCTCATACAGCACTTCCCTGATCTTGTCGTGGGTGAAGACAAAGACATCGCCAGGCTCGGCCCGCAGGAGCTGGGACAGGCAGGCTTCGTCCAGCGCATCCAGGGTCGCCTCTTCGTTCAGGTTGCCGACGGCGGCCAACTCTTCGAAGCGAAACTGCTTTCCCAGCGCCGCCGCCGTGTGCAGGATCTCCAGGCAGGGCTGGCTCAGGCGGTCGAGCCGCCGACCAACGGCCTCTTTCACCGACTGCGGGATGGTCAGGTCGTGGATGGCTTTGCGCTCCCACCGGCCGGCCTCCAGATAGATCTGCCCCTGCTCGATCAGGGTCTTGATCACTTCTTCGATGAAGAAAGGGTTGCCTTCGGTCTCGCGTTGGATGACGTCGACGAATTCGGGTGAGATCGCTTCCTGGCGGAAGAGGGTGGTCAGCAGCCCCGCCGTCTCCTCGCGGCGCAGCCGGCCCAGCGGCAGGCGCGTGGCCAGCCGTTCGCGGTTCCACTCCACCAGGGCCGGGGCCAGGGGGTGCGCCCGGTCAAGCTCGATCTCGCGATAGCAGGCCAGCAGCAGGACGCGCTCGTTGCGCAGCCGGCGGAGCAGATAGTGCAGCAGGCTGATCGTCCCCTGGTCGGCCCAGTGCAGGTCGTCGATGAAGAAAAGCAGGCCAGAGCGAGCAGCAATTTGCTGGAGCAGGCGGGCGATGGCATCGAACAGCCGCAGGCGCTCCTCGTTGGCGCCAAGCTGCGGGCCGGGGGTGAAGGGGCCGAGTTTGGTCTCGACTTCGGGCGCCAGCTTGGCGATCTCGGCGGCGATGGGGCCAAGCCGGCTGCGCAAGCCTTCGGCGCTTTGCAGGTGTACCCAGTCGCGAAACGCCTCGACAAAGGGCAGATAGGGGGTGGCGGCTTCGTATTCATAGCAGCCCCCGCGCAGGATGACCGCGCCTGCGGATTGCGCCACGGCGACCACTTCCTGCGCCAGTCGGGTCTTGCCCACGCCCGGCTCGCCCGAAAGCAGCGCCAGATGCCCGCGCCCTTGTTGGGTCAGGCGCCATTGTCTCTGCAATTGTTCGAGTTCGGCGCCTCGCCCCACCAGCCGGCCCTGCACCAGTTGTCCGAACAGGTCCGTGGCCTCGGTCTCTGTGCTCCCGCGCAGGGGCGGGAAGTTGTCGGGCAGATCGGGTGCGATTACCTGGTAGATGTGCTCGGCCTGCGCCAGCCCGCGCAGACGCAGCGCGCCCAGGTCGCGCAAGACCACGCCCGCCGGCAAAGCCCCATCCAACCCTGCGGCCGTGGCCGGCGAGAGCAAGATCTGGCCGCCATGTCCGGCCGCCATGAAGCGCTGCGCTCGGATCAGCGTCAGTCCCGACTGATATTCGCCGTCAACCACCTCGGCCGGGCCGGTGTGCAGCCCCATCCGCACCTTCAGGGGGCCGGTCTCGCCCCACGGCTCGGCCAACAGCGCCTGCTGCCCGGCCAATGCCGCCCCTAGCGCATCCGCGGCCTGGGCAAAAGCAGCGCAGAAGGCGTCGCCGATGATCTGAAAGACCTGGCCGCCGGCGGCGGCGATGGCTTCGTGCAGCAAGGCATGGTGCCGCGCCAGAGCCGCCGGCATCGCTTGCGGGTGCTGCTGGAACAGCGGTGTGCTGCCCTCGATGTCGGTGAAGAGGAAGGTGACGGCGCCGGTGGGGAGGGACATGGGGACGTGTTGCGTGTTGCGTGTTGCGTGAGGAGTGAGGAGTGAGGAGTGAGGAGTGAGGAGTAAAGGGTGAGTGAGGAGTGAGGGGTGAGCACGCCTACGTGCGAACGGGCGCCGGGTGTTGGATTGGCGCAGCGGCCATCGTCATGCCAACGGCCAGCCTTATGTTCTCAAAGCGACTTGACTTTAGTGCTTGCCGGCCGGGGAGACAAGGGGGACGAAGCGAACCGGCCCACGGCAGCGTTTGCGCAGCCGGCCCTCCCGCTTCGTCGCCTGCCACAGGTCCTGGTCCCACCCGGCCGGGCCGATGGGGATGACCATGCGCCCGCCTTCGGCCAGTTGCTCGACCAGCGGCGGCGGCCAGGACGAGGCGGCGGCGGTGACAATGATGCCATCGAAGGGGGCCGCCTCCGGCCAACCCTCCCAGCCATCACCCTGCCGGAACTGGATGTTGCTGTACCCCAACCCTCGCAAGCGTTCTTCGGCCTGCTGCGCCAGATCGGGGATCAATTCGACGGTGTAGACCTCCCGGCACACTTCGGCCAGGATGGCGGTCTGGTAGCCGCTGCCGGCGCCGACCTCCAACACCTTTGCCTGGGGGGTCAGTTCCAGCAATTGCGTCATCAGGGCGACGATGAACGGTTGCGAGATCGTCTGGCCGAAGCCGATGGGCAGGGGGTGGTCTTCGTAGGCATAGTCCTGCTGGTCGGCGCTGACGAAGCGATGCCGGGGGACGCGGGCGATGGCGGCCAGCACGTCGGGGTCGTCGATCTCAGTCCAGAGAGGGGGCCATCTCGGCATTGGAGACCTGCCCAGGCCGGGCGTTGAGTGGGTCGCCGAGGAGCGGGGCCAGGTGCGGGCGCTGCAAAGCCTGCCAGACTCGCTCGGCCACGGCGGCCTGTCCTTCGGCGCTGAGGTGGACGCCATCCTCGCTCCAACCCTGCGCGAATGTGAACTTGTGGCTGACCTCGATCACCGGCGCCGCCACCATCCGCCCCAGGTCGCGAATCGCCTGGTTGTAGTCGGCCCACAGTCCCCACTCGCCGCCGTTTTGCAGGCCGGGCGCGAGTGGGGTGAGGGTAAGGAAGACCGGCCGGCTGCCCAGCCGCTGGCACTGTTGCGTCAACCAGACCATGATCCGTTTGTAGTCATCGAGCGGCACGATGGGGCGGGGCCGAGCGGCGGGCGGAGGCGGCGGGCGCTGGGGCGATGCCAGGCGGGCGGTGATAGCCCGGACGAGGTGGCTGCGCCCCCATCTTGTCATCTCGTTCTGCCGGAAGCGGGCCAGACGCCGGTCGGCCCGGCCGCTGCCGCCGGTGCGATGGCAGTCGTTCAGGCCCAGGGCAATGAGGACGAGGCGGGGGCGATAGGCGGCGACATGGGCCTGAAAGCGGAGGTAGGCGTCGGCGGTGGCATCGCCAGGGACGCCGGCATTGATCACCTGCCAGTGCCTCTGCGGGAGCGCCTCGGCCAGTCGCGCCGCCAGCAGGGCCGGCCAGGCTTGCTCTTCGGCCAGGAACTGGCCGTAGGCGATCGAGTCGCCCAGAACGACGAGGCGAGTGGCCTGCAAATCGGGTGCGGGCAGGGTGCGGGTGTCCCAGGGTTCGTCCTGTTTGGCGGCGCGGCGGCGCAGATGGACCTCGAGGCCGAGACCAAGAGCGATGGCGCTGAGCAGGAGAAGGACGATATTTTGCACTGCAACGATTGTACATCAGGCGGGCGGGAGGGCGAAAGAGGGGCGGCGGCGGACTCATCGCCCCAGCAGCCGATCCAGCCCAAACAGCCAGACATCGCCCCCCCTTCGCCGACAAAACGCGCCCGGATTTTCTCCCCCGCCCCGCCCGGCGTGCTATAATCGCAGCCGCCCTTCCAACACACACCATCGCCCCGACCTTCGGGGCTTTTTGCTAACAGGAGCCATTCACCATGAGTCTTCAAGACCGTTTCGGCGCCAAAACCCTTTTCGACACCGGCAGCGGCCAGGCCGTCATCTATCGCCTGGAGGCGCTGAGCGAGCGCGGGATCGCCGACATCTCGCGGCTGCCCTACTCGATCAAAGTCCTGCTCGAGGCCGCCCTGCGCCAGTGCGACGGCTTCGAGATCACCGAAGACGATGTCATCGCCCTCGCCCGCTGGCAGCCGCAGCAGGCCGAGCGGAGCGAGATGCCCTTCAAGCCGGGGCGGGTGATCATGCAGGACTTCACCGGCGTGCCGGGCGTGGTCGATCTGGCGGGGCTGCGCGACGCGATGGCCGGCATGGGCGGCGACCCGGCCAAAGTCAACCCGCTCATCCCGGTCGATCTCGTCATCGACCACTCGGTGCAAGTGGACAACTTTGGCTCCAGTTTCGCCCTCTTCTTCAACGCCGAGCGCGAGTTCGAGCGCAACCGCGAACGCTACGAATTCCTGAAATGGGGCAGCAAAGCCTTCGCCAACTTCCGCGTCGTCCCGCCCGCCACTGGCATCGTCCATCAGGTCAATCTGGAATATCTGGCGCAGGTGGTGGTGGAGCGCGGGGGAGAGGGAGGGACGCAGGGAGGGGGAGACGCAGGGACGCAGGGAGTCTCTGCGTCTCTGCGTCCCCCCGTCTCTGCGTCCCACCCCCCGGTCGTCTATCCCGATAGCGTGGTCGGCACCGACAGCCACACGACGATGATCAACGGCCTGGGGGTCGTCGGCTGGGGCGTGGGCGGGATCGAGGCCGAGGCGGTCATGCTCGGCCAGCCGATCTACATGCTCACCCCCGATGTGGTCGGTTTCAAACTTAGCGGCAGCCTGCCCCACGGCGCCACCGCCACCGACCTGGTGCTGACGATCACGCAGATGCTGCGCAAACACGGCGTCGTGGGCAAATTCGTCGAGTTCTACGGCCCTGGCCTCAGCCACCTGAGCCTCCCCGACCGCGCCACCATCGCCAACATGGCCCCCGAATACGGCGCCACCATCGGCTTCTTCCCGGTCGATGACGAGACCCTGCGCTATCTGGCTGGCAGCGGGCGCAGTGAGGAGGTGGTCGAACGGGTGGCGCGCTATACCCAGGCGCAAGGCCTCTTCCGCACCGACGACAGCCCCGACCCGGTCTACACCGAAACCCTGAGCCTGGATATGAGCACGGTGGAGCCAAGCCTGGCCGGCCCCAAGCGCCCGCAGGACCGCGTGCGGCTGGCCGATGTCAAGACCAACTTCCGTCATGCTCTCACCGCGCCGCAAGGCCCGCACGGCCTGGGCGTGAACGAAGCCAACATCCACGACCGCGTGCCGGTGGAGTTCGACGGCGCCCGCTTCGACCTCAAACACGGCGATGTCGTCATCGCCGCCATCACCTCGTGTACCAACACCAGCAACCCCAGCGTGATGATCGGGGCCGGGCTGCTGGCCAAGAAGGCCGTGGGCCGCGGTCTCAGCATCAAGCCCTGGGTGAAGACCAGCCTGGCCCCCGGCTCCAAGGTCGTCCAGCGCTATCTCGAAGCCGCCAACCTGCTACCCTATCTCGAGGCGCTTCGCTTCCACATCGTCGGCTTCGGCTGCACCACCTGCATTGGCAACAGCGGCCCCCTGCCCGACGCCATCCATCATGCCGTGCGCCAGGGGCATCTGGTGGCGGCGGCGGTGCTTTCGGGCAACCGCAACTTCGAGGGTCGCGTCAGCCCGGATTGCCGCGCCAACTATCTGGCCTCGCCGCCGCTGGTGGTGGCCTACGCCCTGGCCGGGACGGTGGACATCGATTTCGAGGCCGAACCGCTGGGCCACGACCCCAACGGCAATCCCATCTTCCTCAGGGACATCTGGCCCAGCCCGGAGGAGATCCAGGCCGAGATCCGCCGCTCGCTGCGCCCGGAGATGTACGAACAAGAGTACGCCAACGTCTTCGACGGCAACGAAGCCTGGAACCAGGTGGCCGTGCCGGAGGGCGACCGTTTTGCCTGGGACGCGACCAGCACCTATATCAAAGAGCCGCCTTTCTTCCAGAACCTGACCGCCGCCGTCCCGCCGGTGCAGCCCATCGCCGGCGCCCGCGTCCTCGCCTACCTGAGCGATTCGATCACCACCGACCACATCTCCCCGGCCGGCGGCATCGCCCCCGATAGCCCCGCCGCCCACTATCTGCTGGCGCACGGCGTGCCCAAACACGATTGGAACCAGTACGGCGCCCGCCGCGGCAACCACGAGGTGATGATGCGGGGGACCTTCGCCAACATCCGCATCCGCAACCGCCTGGTTCCGGGCGTCGAGGGTGGCTACACCGCCTACCTGGGCGCGAACGGCGGCCAGGGCGAGCCGATGAGCATCTACGACGCGGCCATGAAGTACGGCGAGCAGGGCGTGCCGCTGATCATCCTGGCCGGGAAGGAATATGGCAGCGGGTCGAGCCGCGATTGGGCGGCCAAAGGCCCGCAGTTACAGGGTGTGCGGGCGGTGATCGCCGAGAGCTACGAACGCATCCACCGCTCGAACCTGGTGGGGATGGGCATCCTGCCGCTGCAATTCCTGCCCGGCGAGACGGCGCCATCGCTCGGCCTGAGCGGTTTCGAGCACTACGACATCCTCGGCCTGGACGACGCCATGCAGCCGGGGCAGGTGTACACCGTGCGGGCCGCATCCGCCGACGGCTCTGTCCTCACGTTCCAGGCCCGCAGCCGCGTGGATACGCCGGTGGAGGTCGAGTATTACAAGAACGGCGGGATTTTGCAGACGGTGTTGCGGCGGATGGCGAAAAGTTGAGGTCAGATAGCCGCAGGTGCGACGCACCCTGATCAGGGTGCGTCGCACCTGCGTGACCCTGCGGGTCATGGCGCCAGCAGATAATCGTAGGCTGCCAGCGCCGCCTTTGCTCCCTCGCCGATGGCGATCAGCACCTGCTCGCCGAAGGCATTGGTGACATCGCCGGCCGCAAACAGGCCCGGACGCGAGCTGCGGCAGCGGTCATCGACCATGACGAAGCCCTCGGCGTCGAGCGCGGCCAGCCCGGCTAGCAGCCCCGATTGCGGCTTCCAGCCCAGTTCGCCGAAAACGCCCGTCACCGGCAGTTCCTCCTGGCGGCCATCAGGCGCAGCCAGGGTGATGCCCTTGACAAAGCCGTTCGTCTCCACCCCGGCCAGGCGGTAGTGCTCCAGGATGGTGACGTTGTCCTGCCCGGCCAGTTTGTGCTTCAGCGGCGATTCGGGCAGGCCAGCGGGCGCGACCAGGAAGACGCGACGGGCGACGGTGGCCAGTTCGGCCGCCGAGCGCAGCGCCAGGTCGCCGTTCCCCACCACTGCCGTGTCTTTGTCCCAGAACAGCGGCGCATGGCTGACCGCCGAGTAGCTGAGGCCGCGGCCCAGGGCTTTGTCTTCGCCGGGGGCGCCCAGGCGGATGGGATCGACGCCCGTGGCCAGGATGACGGCGCGAGCGGCGAAACGCTGGCCGGCGGCGGTGGTCACGGCGAAGGTCTCGCGAGCCGGGCCGAGTACGACCTCCAGTTTGGCAGCTTTGTCCTTCACCTGGGCGAAATCGAGATACTGCAACTGGCTGCGGAACTTGCGCACCACCTCTTCGCCGGTGATGTGCTCGTAACCCTCTAGCCCGGCCACCTGCATACGATAGTTGGCCTTGCCGCCCAGGTCGGGGGCAATGACCAGGATGTCCAGGCGTTTGCGCAAGCAGTAGGCGGCGGCGGCCAGCCCGGCCGGGCCGGCGCCGATGATGATGACATCGTGCATGTCACACCTCCGGTGGTTCGGCGATGAAGCCCTGGCGCATCATCCACTGCGTCATCTGGCGCGAGCGGGCGATGATGTCGCTGGCTTTGCGATAGAGTTCGTCGTAGGGGAGGCTGAAGCGGGCCAATTGCTGTTCCTGCGCCTTCATGCCCACGGCGGCGGCCTCGCGCGGGAACACCTCCCAATCGTCCATCGTCGGCAGGATGTGTTCGTCGTCCAGCCCGCGCTCCACGGCCATGTCGGCCAGGGCCGTGGCGGCGGCGATGCACATCTCGTCGCTGATGGTGCGGGCGCGCACATCCAGCGCCCCGCGGAAGATGCCGGGGAAGCCGAGCGAGTTGTTCACCTGGTTGGGGAAGTCCGAGCGGCCGGTGGCGAAGATGCGCACCCCCGCCGACTTGGCTTCCCACGGCCACATCTCGGGGATGGGGTTGGCCATGGCGAAGACGATGGCTTCAGCGGCCATCTTCTCCACCCATTCCGGTCGCAGCGCGCCCGGCCCCGGCGTGCTGAGGGCGATGCAGACATCCGCCCCTGCCAGCGCCGTCGCCGCATCGCCCACCCGGCCGGCGCCGTTGGTGATGTTGCACAGCCGCCACTTGTCCACGAACTCGGCCTTGCGCCGGGCGATGTCTTCGCGGTCGGGGTGGAGGATGCCCTTGCTATCGACGACGATGCAGTTCCTGGGGTCGAGGCCGGCGGCGAACATCAGCCGGGTGCAGGCCACATTGCTGGCGCCCGCCCCCTGGAAGACGATTTTCACCTCTGTCATCTTCTTGCCCACCAGCCGCAGGGCGTTGATCAGCCCGGCCAGGGCGACGGTGGCCGTGCCCTGTTGGTCGTCGTGCCAGATCGGGATTTCGGCCCGCTGGCGCAGGGTGTCGAGGATGTAGAAGCACTTGGGCTGCGAGATGTCCTCCAGGTTGACGCCGCCGAACACTGGTTGCAACATCAACACCGTCCGGATCAGTTCGTCGGGGTCTTTGGTGTCCAGGCAGATGGGGAAAGCGTCCACCCCGCCCAGATATTTGTACAACAGCGCCTTGCCTTCCATCACGGGGATGGCGGCCTTCGGCCCGATGTCGCCCAGCCCCAGCACCCGCGTCCCATCCGAGACCACGGCCACCATGTTGCCCTTGTTGGTGTGTTCGTAGACTTGTTCGGGGTCGGTCTTGATGGCTTTGCAGGGGGCGGCCACGCCGGGCGTGTACCAGATGGCGAAGTCGTTGATGTCGCGCACGGCGCATTTGAGCGTGGTTTCGATCTTGCCTTTGTAGAACGGGTGGAGCAGCATGGCGTCGGCGGACGGTTTCTGGGCGCGGGCCAACAGGGCCTGCACATCGTCGCCGGATGGGGGCGCCATTGCTGCCTTTTCTGCGACCGTAATCATCGTTTTCTGCCTCCTTTGGCGAAACGTTTGGTTTTGTGATAGCCGTCGACAAACGGCCACCGCAGCAATCGGAATCTAAAACACCTGTAATCCAGCATAGTCCGCTTTCGCCCCGCCCGCTATGATCTGCGTCATGTCCTGCCCAGGAAAGGTGGTGTAGGATGAGGGTGAAGGTCAGCCGGGGGCTGGAAGGTCAGCCGCTTTCCCCTGGCCGCACCCGGACATCGCTCAGGAGGGATTGACATCCAGGCGTTCGGGCCGTAGAATGGCCCCACTTCACACGGGCGGTGGCTTCTAGACGCAGCCCCGTGACATCCTCCGGCCCCGACGGTCAACGGCCGGACATCGTTATCCTGCAAGGAGAGATCTCTATGAAGCTCACGATTCAGGCGCACAATGTCGAGTTGTCAGATTGGTTGGAGCAGTATGTGAACAAGAAGATTGGCCGGCTTGATCGTTTTCTACCGGACGTGAACGATGCTTTCGTGGAGTTGCGCGAAGAGAAGACCCGCAGCGCCGCCGACAGAGCGGTGGCCCAGGTGACGCTGCGTAGCCCGCGCACCATCCTGCGAGCCGAAGAGCGGTCGGGCGATATGTTCGCTTCTATCGACGCCGTCTCGGACAAGCTAGAGCGGCGCATCGAGCGCTACAAGGGCAAGTACGCCCGCAACAGCAAGCGCGCCGTCGCCCAGGCCCAGGCCGTGGTCGAACCGGCCGTCGCCGAGGGCGCCGAAGAGGCCCCGGCCCATATCGTCCGCGTCAAGCGTTTCGAGATGCAGCCGATGGACCCGCAGGAAGCCATCGAGCAGATGGAGCTGTTGGGTCACGATTTCTTCGTCTTCCTGAATTCCGATTCCGGCGCCGTCAATGTCGTCTACCGGCGCCGCGACGACAACTTTGGGCTGTTGCAGCCAGAACTGGGCTGAACCAGGCGTCAGGTGCGACGCACTTCCCAAAGTGCGTCGCACCTGAATGCGCAGCTGAACGCCCCTGATGAAACATCTCCTCATCGTTTGCACCGGCAATATCTGCCGCTCGCCGATGGCCGAAGCCCTGTTGGCGCAGGAGATCGCAGACGCCGGGCTGGCCGCAGAGGTGGAGGTGGCGTCGGCGGGGACCTATGCGGTGGTGGGGGCGGGGGCCAGCGGTGGCTCGGTGCTGGCGATGGCCGAACGAGGGCTGGATCTTTCTGGGCACCGGGGCAGGCAGTTGGACGCCAGGCTGGTGGGAGGGGCTGACCTGATCCTGGTGATGGAGGAGGCGCACCGGCGCAGCATTTTCTACACCTGGCCCCAGGCCCTGCGCAAGACGTTTTTGCTCAGCGAGATGGCGGGCGAGCACGCCGAGATCGACGACCCCTACGGCGGCCCCCAGGCAGCGTATGAGGCGGCGGCGGTCATCATCGCCGAGTATGTGCAGCGGGGGCTGCCGGGCATGTTGCGGCGGTTGGGGCTGGGCGGCTGAGTGGGCTAGCGCCAGAGCGGTGGGGTCGGTATAGCGCAACGAGTGATTCATCACATACGCATAGCGATTCAAACTGCCAGGATTCCCCGGCTCCGGCACAATCGTGTCCGCCTGGATGAAGCGACCCAGCACGGGGTTCCTTCACTGCGTTCAGGACAGGCTTCATACCGGGCGCCGTAGAAGTACAGCCCGATTGTAGCATCCTCCCGCTGGCCGGTGTAGCCCTGAGTGTAGCGAAGGGTCACTGGTGGGCGTGCTGCCGCTGCTGTAGCGCGTCTCGCCCCAGGGCTTGTACAGCAGCTTGCCGGTCTCGTTGCCGTTGCCATCGGCCACCGTTGCCGTGCTGCCAAGGCCTGTCCTGAGCGAAGCCGAAGGATGGTTGCTCAGCAGGAAGAAGACCGTCTCCGGCTCCCACATCGCCACCCTTCGGCAAGGCTCAGGGCAGGCCCTCACCCCGCCCGCCTCGTAATACTTGCTCTCGCGCGTCATCAGGATGTTGTCGAACAACACATTGCTGGCGTCGGTGCGCAACGAGATGTACCCGCCGGTCGTCAGCGGCGAGGAAGTGTCTGTCCATGTCCCCAGGCTGGCTCCATCCCGCCACAGGTCGAACTTCCCCGTCTGCGGGTCATAGGTTACCTTGTAGCTGTGCGTTTGCCCGGCGGCGGTGAAGCGAGCCAGAGCTTGAGTCTGGGTGCTTTGATGGCGGTGTGTCTTCGTCATAGCCTGAACTTTCTGGTCTGAACCAGTATGCCGGAGGTTCCATCTTAGCATGCAGTCCAGTTTTTGGGATCAATCATATGTATTAGTCACCTCGTATTCCTATCTATATGAAGCACGATCTCATCGATTAATTCATCAGCATTTGTGATATCACTTCTGATGATAAAATGAGGAGAAAATGTCTTAAAATAGGAAAGTCCGATTAATTTGTGCCAAAAACTAACCCTCCTAGCAAGAACGATAAACCACTTTCTTGTTAGAAATGACCTTTCTTGAATTGTTATTATATCGGTCCAAATTATCCTTTTATCCCAGAAATGAAAGTAAGAGATAATCATTCCTTGCTCATCGATTGATATGTTTGGAAATAGGTTGACCAGTATCCCTCCAACTGCCCAGCCAATTGCCATCATCCATATCATGATCCAGAGTACAGAAGATAAGGAAGCCTTCGTCAAAATGCCTCCTATAGCGATCAATATACCTCCGATTGTACAAAAGCCGATAGATAGAAAGCCACCGATCTTTAGCCAGGCAATGCCAATTCTCGCCCATGATCCATAAGTATATGTTTTCATGATTCGTCAAATCACCTATTTGGTGACCAAGGCCATATCGGATGCATAAGAAGATCATGCGTGATGGATTTGCCAATGTCTGCCGCAACTGTCAAGGGGCTAACAAAGAAGTATGGCGCCCACTGACTGCCTTGAGCATCGTAACGATATGCCTCCAATGCATACGATATCGAGCCATATAGTCCGATATCCACGGCTGCACCAAGTCCCAAGAATGCGCCATGTGCTTTGTCGAAAGCGTTAAAAGTGTCTGCCATAGGTGATCCCCAAAATGCTTCTACATTTGCTCCTAGATAGTAACCCCCGACCAATCCTACTGCCATAAATGTTCCCGGATATGCATCATTATTTGGAATTCCTTTGAGGGCGGCAATGCCCCCTACGACTTGTGCACCAACCCCAAGTACGAATCCCGCCTCGGGTGAAGCAAACACACTGAATTCGCCAGAGGTCAGATTTAGTATTGCATCCACGCTCACAGCCCCAAAGGCGCCTCCTGAAGTGCTGGCGACTAACCGTCCAGCGAGCGCGTCGACGCCTGAAAAATCAAACCCGAGCGCGTGTGCTCCTTGTGCACCTTGCATCATCTCGCCCACAAGTCCCAGGACCACGAGGTTTGTCGTCTTCTCTGAGACCAGGAACTCCAACAACTTGTCTCGGTCAGCAAACACTGCCCCTTTGCCGAAATAGCGCTCCCGCCAATCCTTGCCAAGGATTAGCGGGAGCTCCTCCTCGGTCCAATGCCCCGACGGATCGATGTAACGGAGAGGATTATTCTGGGCATAGCTGTACCTGTTCAGCGCCTGCGGGTCGCCCGGCTCCGGCACAATCGTATCCGCCTGGATGAAGCGGCCCAGCGCGGGGTCATAATACCGGGCGTTGTAAAAGTACAGCCCAATGCTGGCATCCTCCCGCTGGCCGGTGTAGCGGAGGCTGGTGGGCGTGCTGCCGCTGCTGTAGCGCGTCTCGCCCCAGGGCTTGTACAGCAGCTTGCCGGTCTCGTTGCCGTTGCCATCGGCCACCGTTGCCGTGCTGCCAAGGCCTGTCCTGAGCGAAGCCGAAGGATGGTCGCTCAGCAGGAAGAAGACCGTCTCCGGCTCCCACATCGCCACCCTTCGGCAAGGCTCAGGGCAGGCCCGCACCCCGCCTGCCGCGTAATATTTCTTGAAGCGCGCCACTTCGATGTTGTCGTAGCTCACCACCGAGTTGTCCGTCCGCAGGGCCAGGTAACTCCCGCTCGTCGCCTTAGCGCGCAGATTATCGAAGGCTGGCTCGGTTTCGGCGCGTTGCTGGCAACATCTCATTGACATTGGTCTGGGTCTCCTGATTCTGGCCGGTATACCCGGTCTGCCACGTTAGCTTGTGATCCAGTTCTGGGAGTTAATCATACGGGTGCGTCCTAAATGAGTTGGAGACACGGCTGCATCTTGGTAAACTGAAAACGACAATCAAATCGATTTTCACTCACGCGGAGGGAGCCATGTCGTCCAACTCAAGCATCATTGTACAAGAG
>JAIBAP010000079.1 GCA_019695115.1 Caldilineales bacterium
CAGCATGGGCCGTCGAATAAACCATGCCTGAATACTTGTTCTCTACCTCAGTTGTTAATGTTCAGGGCCGACCTTTGGGTCCCCCTAAATTTTGCGCAAAATTCGAGCATCACGCATCACGCACCACGCACCACGCACCACGCACCACGCATCACGCATCACGCATCACGCACCACGCATCACGCACCACACATCACGCACCACGCATCACGCACCACGCACCACGCATCACGCATCACGCATCACGCATCACGCACCACGCACCACGCATCACGCATCACGCATCACGCATCACGCACCACGCACCACGCACCACGAACACAAGCCTATTCTCTTCATCATCGAGTCAACACCATCCATCATGCCAGCCGTCTATCCCTTCACCGCCATCGTCGGCCAGGAACGAATGAAACGGGCGTTGATCCTCAACGCCATCAATCCCCAGATCGGGGGTGTGCTCATCCGCGGGGAGCGGGGCACGGCCAAATCCACCACTGCCCGTGGTCTGGCCGCGCTCTTACCCGATCTGGAGGTGGTCGAAGGCTGTAAGTTCGGCTGCGACCCCAACCAGCCGCTTTTCCTCTGCACCGAATGCCAGGAACGATTGGAGCGCGAGGGCATCCTGCCGATCACCACGCGGCGCATCCGCTTCATCGACCTGCCCGTAAGCGCCACCGAAGACCGGGTGGTGGGCACGCTCGACATCGAGAAGGCGATCAAGAAGGGCGAGCGCCATTTCGAGCCGGGCGTGTTGGCGGCGGCCAATCGCGGCCTACTCTATGTCGATGAGGTCAACCTGCTCGACGACCATGTGGTCGACCTGCTGCTCGATTCGGCGGCGATGGGCGTGAATGTGGTCGAGCGCGAGGGCATCAGCTTCCAACATCCGGCTGCCTTCATCCTGGTGGGGACGATGAACCCCGAAGAGGGCGACCTGCGTCCGCAGCTGCTCGATCGCTTCGCCCATGCGGTGGACATCGAAGGCATCGCCGACGCCAGCGCCCGCGTGGAAATCGTCCGCCGGCGGCTGGCCTACGAGCGCGACCCCGAGTCCTTCTACGCCGACTGGGCCGAACGCGAGCATCACATCTCGGCGGAAATCGAGCGCGCCCGCAACCGCCTGCCGTTGGTGAAATACAGCGACCGCGACATCTATCTGATCGCCCATCTCACCGCCTCGTTCAACGTGGATGGACACCGCGCCGACATCGTCATCCTCAAGACGGCCGCCGCCAACGCCGCCTACGAAGGCCGGCTGGAGATCAACGAACACGACATCATGATCGGGGCCGAGTTGGCGCTGCCGCATCGCCTCAAGCGCCAACCGTTCCAGGATGCCTCCTTGCAGCCGCAGCAGTTGCAGCAACGCATGCAACAGGCGCAACAGCAGGCCGAAAGCGAACAAATGCAGCGGGCCGAGGCCGGCGCGCCGGGCGAGGTAAAAAAAAAGACGGTGACATAGAGGGCGACGAACTAAGCGACGAGATGGCGGGGACGCCGGGCGAGGCGGAACAGGTCACAGGACGCGACGCCACCAGCCCCGGCGACAAAAAGGCCCCCAGCCGCCTCTCGCAGGTGGGCGACACCTTCAAGGTCAAGCGATTGGATACGCCCATCGACAAGCTGACGCGGGCCAAAGGGGGGCGCCGTTCCACCACCCGCACCGAGCGCAAGCGCGGGCGCTACATCCGCGCCCGGCCCGCCTACGACAAGATGGACGACATTGCCTTCGACGCCACCTTCCGCCAGGCTGCCATCCAGCAGGTCCACCGCCAGCGCCATGATGTCGCCTTTGCCGTCGAGCGCGAGGACTTGCAGCGCAAAGTGCGCGTGCGGCGGGCCTCCAATCTGATCCTGTTCGTGGTCGACGCCTCCTGGTCGATGGCGGCAGCCGAACGCATGGAGGCCACCAAAGGGGCGGTGATGTCCCTGCTCATCGACGCCTACCAGCGCCGCGACCAGGTGGGGCTGGTCGTCTTTCAGAAGGAACGGGCGCGCGTCGTCCTGCCCCCCACCAGCAGCGTGGAACTGGCCCAGAAAGCCCTGCGCGACGTGCCCGTGGGTGGCAAGACGCCGCTTTCGTCGGGGCTGTTGACTTCCTACAACGTGATCATGGCGGCGCGACGCCGCGACCCCGAAACGCGACCCCTGATGTTTCTCCTCACCGACGGCGCCGGCAACGTCAGCATCACCGGCATGGCGGCCCAGGAAGAGGCCCTGCGCATGGCCGATCTGTTCAAACAGGCACACATCCGCACGGTGACGGTGAACATGGAGCACCAGGCCTTCGACCGCGGCCTGGCCCAGCAGCTGGCCGATGCCCTGGGCGGCGCCTGCTACAACCTGCCCGAACTACGGGCCGAATCGCTCTTGAAAACCGTACAAGACGAGCTTCACGGCAGACGATAGTCCCATGATCACCCCGATTTACTCTCTCGTCATCGGGTTTGGGGGCCTTGTTTGCCTGCTTTTCGGCTTGCGCATGTCTTGGGCCTGGATTGGCTTTGCCGTCTTCCAGTTGGCCTGGCGCCTGGGCGATCTGTTGCTCTATCGCAGTTCTGATTGGGTGCGCACCCTGGGCGCACTGGCCATCGGCCTGGTCGCCTCCATCTTCGTCCTGCTAGTGGTGTGGCGCCTTCCGCGCCTGACCGTGATCGTCGGCGGCTTCGTCGCTGGGGCCAGCATTACACTCACTCTGCTGGGCACGATCTACGTCGATGTAGCAACCTGGGTGCTCATCGTTCTACCTCTGGTGGCTGCCCTTGCCGGCGCCGCCATTTGCTGGCGCCGGTTGTCCTTCAGGACGGCAGTCATTGTTCTTTCAGCGATCACCGGCGCTCATCTGCTTTCCAACCTGGTGCGGGACTTGCTGGATGCCGCCGTGATTGCCGGTCTGTCCGCTTCATTGCGACCACAACTTTTCGCGCCCATGTTTGCCACCACCGATGCCCTGCAGACCGCCATCTTCCTGGTTCTGACCGGCGTTGGCATCCACTATCAGGCACACCGCCAGCCACACTGGCAACCGGCTTTGGGGCTGGCAGGCGTGCTGTTTTCGGCAACCATCCTGATATCTTGCGCCCGCCAGCCAGTCCCGCTCGACAAACCGCTGGCCCTCGTCAACCCTGGCGCCGATGTCACGCCTGAAGACCGCCCACAAATCAACCTGCGGCCCGATGACCGCATCCTCGTTCTCGTCCCCCACCCTGATGACGAAGTCCTGGCGGCGGCAGGAGTCATCCAGCGCGCGCTCAGCATGGGCCTTCCGGTCGAGGTTGTTTACTTCACCAACGGCGACTATAACCAAGGCTCCTTTGCCCTCTACTTCCGGCGCATCTCTCTCAGCCCGGCCGAAGCGCTGCGCGGGGGCTACGTGCGTTACGCCGAGGCCCTGGCTGCGATGACCACGCTGGGCGTCAGCAGCGATCATATCAGATTCCTCGGCTATCCCGACTTCGGCACACGCGACATCTGGCTGAATCATTGGGCCGACCGTCCGCCCTATCGCGCCCGGCTAACCCGCCGCAATGCCGTTCCCTATCATCGCACTCAAAGCTACGGCGCGGCCTATCGCGGCGAGAGCATCCTCGCCGACCTCGAAACGATCTTGCGGGATACCCGGCCAACCATCATTTTCACCTCGCACCCCGGCGACAAGCACCCCGACCATCAGGTGTTGCCGCTCTATCTGCGTGTCGCCATGTGGGATCTTGCCGCCGAGATCGGGCAGCCACAGGTTTACTATTTCATCACCCATTATGGCCGCTGGCCGCAGCCAAAGGGCCTTGATCCTGCCTGGCCCAACAACCCGCCAGAAGAATTCGATGTCGGCAATCGCTGGCATTCATTCGCCCTTACCTCAACCGAAGTCGAGCGCAAACTTACAGCACTCAAACAGCATGACAGCCAGTGGGGGTCAGACCAACCCTTCTTGGAGTCATTCGTGCGGCGTAACGAATCCTTCGACACCCTCCCGGACATCCGGCTCGATCCACAACACCGCCAGGCCATCATTGCCTACGAGTCATCGGCCCTTCCCGACCAACCATTGGCCGGCCTCGAGCCTCAGGATCAGGCAGCTTTCGTAGACGCCGACCTGCGCACCATCAGCCTAGAGGATGACAAACTCGTATTGTCGCTCATCTTCAGCACACCACTAAGCCGAAATGTCAAAGCCCAAGTGCACCTGGCCGGTTATCGAGCCGACAGACCCTTCGCCCAAATGCCCAAGATCACCATCGATACCACCAGCCTCGGCGCCAAGGTCTACGAGCGAGGCCGGCGACTGGCTTCGAACCGCGTCGAAACGCGCGGCGATGCTCTGACCCGCCAGATTTCTGTACCCCTGGCCATGCTTGGCGACCCAGACAGAGTGTTGCTCACCGCCTGGATTACAAACGATGACGTGCCGCTCGACTCGGTGCCGTGGATCGTCATCGACTTGAGCGCCAATCCGTAACCCGGCCCTTCGGCCTGCCCTGCCCCACAAGTTGATCCCTGTGTCCTCTCGTCGCCTCATCGCCGATTCAGCCCTGCTCTTCGTCGCCTTCATCTGGGGCGTCACCTTCGTCATGGTGCAGGAAGCCGTGCGCACTTACCCGGTCTTCCCCTTTCTGTTCACACGCTTCCTGCTGGCGCTGGTCGGGCTGCTTCCCATCCTCTGGTGGCGGCGCTCGCACCTGCCGCCTACACCCCACCAGGCGCCGTTTCGCCGCCAGCTGGCTGCCGGCGGCTTGATCGGCCTCTTCCTCTTTGCCGGCTATGCCTTCCAGACCGCCGGCCTGCAATACACCACGCCCGCCAAGGCCGGCTTCATCACCGGGCTGGGGGTGGTGTTCGTGCCAGCGATGGGGATTTTGCTCCAGCGCGAGCGACTCAGCCCGGCCGTGGGGCTGGGGATTGGCGCCGCCGCCCTGGGCCTGGCTTTCCTCTCGCTTAGCGGCGTCGATCTCGCCCAGGGCGTCAACCGTGGCGACCTGCTGGTGCTCGGCTGCTCGATCAGCTTCGCCGCCCAGATTTTCGCCGTTGGCCAGTTCGCCCCGCGCATGAACGCCCTGGCCCTGACGACGATCCAACTCGCGACCGTGGTTGTGTTGGCAGGCGCGGCCTCGCTTCTCTTCGAAACTGGCGCGCCCTGGCCGCCCACCGGCCAACCCCTCTTTGCCGCCTTCTTCACCGGCATCCTCTGCACAGCCCTTGCTTTTGGCATCCAGACCGCCGCCCAACGCTTCACCACCGTCACCCACACCGCCCTCATCTTCGCCACCGAGCCGGTCTTCGCCGCCCTGGCTTCCTTCGTCCTCATCGGCGAGCGCCTCGGCCCCGCCCAGATGCTGGGCTGCGGCCTCATCCTGGCCGGGATGCTGCTGGCCGAGGTGGGGCCAGGATTGGGTGGGCGAGTGAAACGGGAGGCGTGAAGGGTGTTCCGTGTTGCGTGTTCCGTGTTTCGTGTTGCGTGAAACGTGAGGCGTGAGGCGTGAACATCGTCCTTCGTCCTCCGTCCTCTGCCCTCCGTCCTCCATCCCATCGATGTCTAAGAAAGTCCTGGTTAGCGGCTGCTACGACATGCTCCACAGCGGCCACATCGCCTTCTTCCAGGAGGCCGCCGCCTACGGCGACCTCTACGTCGCCCTCGGCTCGGACCGCACTGTGACCGAAATCAAGGGCCGCGCCCCCATCAACAGCGAGGAGGAACGGCTGTTCATGGTGCGCTCGGTCGGCTGCGTTCACGATGCCTTTATCTCTCGTGGCTCCGGCATCCTGGACTTCGTCGAGGAGATGGAGGCCCTCCGGCCTGACATTTTCATCGTCAATGAAGATGGCAACATCCCGGCCAAACAGGACCTGTGCGCGGGCATGGGCGTCGAGTACGTCGTCCTCAAACGCGAACCCTATCCCGGCCTGGCCGCGCGCTCATCCACCAGCCTGCGCGCCCTGCAGACCATGCCCTATCGCATCGACCTGGCCGGCGGCTGGCTCGACCAGCCCTGGGTGTCCAAGTTTCATCCGGGGCCGGTGCTGACGATCTCGTTGCAGCCGACGGTCGAGTTCAACGAGCGCAGCGGCATGGCCTCCAGCACACGGCGCACCGCCCTCAACCTGTGGGGGCCGCGGCTGCCCGCTGGCGACCCCGAAAAACTGGCCTGGATCCTCTTCTGCTGCGACAACCCGCCCGGCAAGACCGAGATCTCCGGCTCGCAGGATGCCATCGGCCTGATCTTTCCCGGCCTCAATCGGGCCCACTATCAGGGCGGCTACTGGCCCACACGCATCGACTCGGTTCACGATGAAGAGATCCTGCAGTTCATCGAGGGCGCCCTCTACCTGGTGCCGCTCGGCCCGCGCGAGGCCGGATTCGATGTGCTCAGCGGTACGCGCATCGACCAGCAGGGGGCGAAGGCGCTGGCCGACGCCGCCGAAGCCTGTTGGGAGGCCATGCTGGGGCGAGACCTGACCGGCTTCGGGCGCTCGCTGCGCGCCGGTTTCGAGGCCCAGATCGCCATGTTCCCCAACATGGTCGTGCCCTCGATCACCCGGCTCATCGACCGCTATCGCGATGCGGCCCTGGGCTGGAAAGTGTCAGGCGCGGGCGGGGGCGGCTATCTCATCCTGGTGGCGGAGCAGCCAATCGCCAATGCCTTGCGCATCCTCATCCGCCGTCGCGACGAGCACTGACGCGACCGTCCGTTAGCTCCCGCCCATCGCCTCGCCGATCAACGCTGGGAGCCGGTCCACATCCGGGGCCAGCAACAGCTCGAAGGCCGGGACGGCATTGGCCAGGATGCGCAGCGCCTGCAGGTGGGGCGGGATGAAGTCGGCGTCCCAGTTCTCGACCGACTGGCCCACCAGCCGTTGGAGCGCAGCAAAGCGCGCGAGCGGGCGCAGGACCGAGGCGCTCAGGCCGGGTGTGACCTGTGGGAACAGCAGGGCGCCCGGCTCCGCCTCCTTCTGCCAGGCGTCGGGCCAGAGATGGTCGGCCGAAAACGAGAGCTTGGCGCTGCCATCCAACCGTTCCGCAGCGGCCAGGACGGGCGCCAGCGGCGGGAACCAGGAGATCGAGTCGGGGTAGGCGCTGATCAGACCCGGATAGGCGCAAACCCTGACCCCGCCGCCATCATCGAAACGCAACAGCGGCGAATCGTTGGCGCAGAGCTTATAGCCGCCGCAGAGCAAGCTCAGGCCGGTGGTGGTCTTGCCGGCGCCGATATCGCCCACCAACACGGCGGCGCGACCGCCGCGGGCAGCAGCAAAGGCATGAAGGGTGAAGAGGCCGCGCCGCCGCAGCAAGGGCGCCAGGGCGATGACGATCATATCCTCGAAGACGCCGTACACGCTCAGACAAGCCTCGGTCATGGCCCCGTCCACGGTTCCAGCAGCCAGGTCGATGTCGTAGCGCCCCCAGCGCCGGAAATAGGCCGACACCAGCTCGCCCTGGCGATGGTAGACCACCACCGGCCCGGACGAGACGGCGGCGAAAGCAGGCGCCGGCGGAGTCTCGGCCACGGCCCGCAGGCGGAAGCGCACAGCAGGCGCAGGCAGCGGGCCGGAGGGGGTGAACGGCTGCCATTGCTTGTCCAGGCGGGCGGCCAGACGGGGGTCGCTGGTCTCGAAGCGGATGGCGACGCCGTGCAAATCGTAGTTCATCGCCCTGCCCCGGTGATGATGGCGGTGGCCTCGATCTCCACCAGCAGTTCGGGGCCGATCAGCCGGCTGACCTCGACAGCGGTGGCGGCCGGCCGCACGGTGGTGAAGAACTGGCGATGGGCGCGGGCGACCTCTTCCCAACGGTCGATGTCGACCAGATACATCCGTGTGCGGACGATGTCTTCGCGCCCCGCCCCGGCTGCCTGCAAAGCCCGCTCGATCTTCTGCAGGATGAACTGCGCCTGCGCGAACAGATCGCCCGGCCCCACCACCTGGCCGGTTTCATCGACGGCGGTGGTGCCCGATACCTCGACCACCTCCCCCACCCGCACGGCGCGGACATAGCCGACGATGTCCTCCCACACGGCGCCGGAGCTGATTTCCAACCGTTGCTTCATGCTGCCTCCTGATCGAGTTCGGCGTCCTCGTTGGCGACCAGGGCGAGAGCGCCTTGAGTTAGCCGTCGCGCTGCGGCTGGGTCGGTCCACACCAGGCTGCGAATCTGCACAGCCAAAGCGCCCATCTCCAGGCACAGGGCCACGTCGTCCAGGGTGTGGATGCCGCCGGCGGCGATGATGGGGATGTCGAGATCGAGGGCGCCGAGGCGGTGCAGCCCGCGCAAGGTGAAAGGAAAGGCAATCGGGCCGGCGATGGGGCCAGCCAGGAGCGAACCATCCTCGGCCGGGTACAGCGCAGGCGGGGGCGTTCCCACCACCAGGGCATCGGCCCCCGCTACCACACACGCCGGGGCCAGATAGGCGGCGCGGGTGGAGGGCAGCCTGACCAGGACGGGCAGCGTGGTGGCGTGGCGCACGGCCGAGATGAAGGCGCTGGCCTCGCCCAGATTGGCGTCTTCGGGCACAGCCAGTTCGACGCCGGCCACCCCAGTCTCATCTTCCTCCAGTCGGGCAGCCATCCAGGCTCGGTCGCCAGGGTCGCCCCCGGCCAGGCTGAGGATCACCGGCGTCCCCAGCTTCCGCCAGCCGCCGCTCTGCCGCTCAACCACCCGCCTGAAGCCGGGGTTGTGGTCGCCAGCGGCCAACACGAATCCCGCCGGAAGTTCGGCCAGGCGGGGCTGATCGCTGCCTTTTTGCGGGCGCATGGTCACGGGTGCGGTGACGATGGCGCCGAAGTCGGACGGGCCGAGGCCAGGCGGCCAGGCATCGCCATAGCCGGCGGCGCCGCTGCCTGCCAGGATGGGCGAAGCGACCGTCAGGCCGCGTTTGTTGCGGGGGGCGAGATCGATCATCGCAAACTCAAACGACGGCAGTCAGATCGAAGACCGGGCCGCGCAAACAGACGCGGCGACGGCCGCCAGCGACATCGGCGGCGCAGGCCATGCAGGCGCCGACGCCGCAGAGGAAATTGGCAGCCACCAGCGCCTGCCCGAACCCACGCGGCAGCACCAGCCGGTGTGCGCGGATGGCTTCGGCCAGATGGAAGTAGAAGGACGAGGAGCCGGCGGCGGCGATGGCATCGGCCCAGCCCAGGAGTTCGGGCGTCAGCAGGCCCGTCCGGGCTTTCTCGCCGCGACCGGCAGCCAGTGTCAGCGCCCGGTATTCGACCGAAAGCGGCAGGCGCTGGGCAGGGATGGCAGCGCGGGCGGTGGCGGCTGTGGTCGCCAGGGTCACGGTCAGGTGGGCCGCGTCAGCCAGGTGGACGAGGGGCAGCAAGGCCCAGGCCAGGTCGCCTTCGCCCAGGCACAGCAGGCGGCTGGCGCCGGCAGGCAGGCGGAAGCCGACGCCAACCGGCCCCAGACAATCGATGGCCGCGCCCAACGGACAAAGGCGTAGCCACGCCTGGCCGCGGTCGCCGCTCGGCGGCAGGCGCAGGCTGAAGGTCTCGGCGTCCAAGGCGACGGGATAGAACGTGCGTCGCAAGTAGGGATCCAGCCCCCACCCCGCCCTCACCAACACGGCCTGCCCAGGCTGGAGCTGTTGGGCCAGTTCCGGCGCTCGCAGGACGAGTTCCTGGTAGGCGCCGCTGCTGACTCGCTCCACAAGGCTGGCGCTGTGCTGGATCATGCCGATCCCACGCGCTCAGCCATGACGCGCCTCTTCTGCCATCCCCTCTGGGTTGAGGATGATGACGCGGCCCCGTGAGGTGGTCATCAGGTCGGCCTTGCGGAAACGGCTCATGACCCGGATCGCCGTCTCCACCGTCGTGCCGGTCATTTCGGCGATGTCCTGCCGGGTCAGGGGCATATCGATGATGACCGCGTTGGCTCGCGCGGCATAGGGTTTGCCGGCCAGTTCGGCCAGACGCAAAAGTGTGCGGGCCACGCGCTGATCGACACGATCGACGGCCAGGCTGCGCACCATCTCGGTCGTCAGCCGCAGTCGCCGGCTCAGTTCCGAGATCACGCCCATCGCCACGCGCGGGTAACGATCGAGCAGACCGTAAAAATCGCGGCGGGCAATGGTGACGACCGCCACCTCTTCCAGGGTTTGGGCGGTGGTCGAGTAGGGGCAGCCATCGAGGACGGCCATCTCGCCCAGGATCTGCCCTGGCCCCATCACCTCTACCACTACATCGCGACCGTGGTCGGTGTGGCGCACGAGTTTGATCCGGCCCATCCAGACGATGTACAGCGCGTCGGGCGGGTCGCCCTGGAAGAACACATAGGCGTCTTTGGGGAAACAGTGGCCGTGCAACAAGGGCGCAATCGCCTCCCAGTCCTCCTCCGTCAGGCCGCGAAAAAGCGGGACAGAGCGGGCAACTTGCACCATATTCCAGTGCAACTTGTCCAGGCGGGGGCCGGCTCGGCTCGTGGTTTCGACCATTTCCAATCAGCAAGTGGTGTGCGATGGCGTCGCAGCCGGTCGGCTGCGGCAGCAAGGATGCATTCTAGCACAATAGAACGGTTGTCGGCAATGCGAATGGTGGCCGGGCTGTCTGGCGCGGCTCTGCCTCTACCTGTTAAGATAAGCCCTGCACCCCGGCCGCCCCTCTGGTCGCCGCTTTCCGTTCCGTCGCCCCGCCGGCCTGCTCACCCCTCCTGTTCGATGATCCGCACCGTCTTCATGGGCACGCCCGACTTCGCCGTTCCCACCTTGCGCGCCTTGCTCGAAAACCCCGCTTATCATCTCGTCGGCGTCGTCACCCAGCCCGACCGCCAGGCCGGACGCGGGGGCGGGGGCGGACGCCGGGTGCAGATGTCACCGGTCAAGGAAGCAGCGCTGGCGGCGGGCGTTCCCATCCTGCAACCCGAGCGCCTGCGCCGGCCCGAAGCCCTGGCGCAACTGGCCGCGCTCGCCCCCGATCTCATCATCGTCGCCGCCTACGGCCAGATCCTGCGACCGGAGGTGCTGGCCCTGCCGCGCTTCGGTTGTCTCAATGTCCATGCCTCGCTCTTGCCGCGCTGGCGTGGGGCCGCCCCCATCGCCGCTGCCATCCTTGCCGGCGACGCCGCCACGGGCAGCACGATCATGCGCATGGACGAGGGCATGGACACCGGCCCCATCCTTGCCCAGGCCGAGGAAGCGATCCGCCCGGGCGACACGACCGGCAGCCTGGGCGAGCGGCTGGCGGAGCAAGGGGCGCGCCTGCTCCTGAGCACGCTGCCGGGCTACCTGGCTGGCGACATCCTCCCCCGGCCGCAGCCTGAGACGGGCGCCACCCTCTGCCGACCGCTGCAAAAAGAGCAAGGGCGCATCGATTGGCGGCAGCCGGCGGCGCAGATCGAGCGCATGGTGCGGGCTTTCGACCCCTGGCCGGGCGCGTTCACGACCTGGGACGGCCAACAGCTGAAGATCGGCCGGGCGCAGGCCATCGCCGGGCAGGAGGAACCGGGCCGGGTGCTGCGCCGGCAGGGGCAGATCGCCATCGGCACGGGCGAGGGGCTGCTGGTGGCGTCGGCGCTGCAACTGGCGGGGCGGAAGATGCTGGGCGGGAAAGAATTCCTGGCCGGGCGGCCGGATTTCATCGGCGCGGCCCTGTCCCCGGCTATGGCATGATTTCCCGTATGAAGTTCCTCAACACGGAACTGCGATCGGTCGGCCCCACGCTGTTACGGCTCTCACCCCAACCCCGCATCTCTGGCCCTGGCCACTGCCTCGCCCCGGCTGGCGACCTGCAACTTGCCGTAAATCTCCGAGACCTGATTCCGCACCGTCTTCGGGCTGAGCACAAGCCGGTCGGCAATGGCCTGGTTGGTCAGGCCCTGGGCGATCAGGCCCAGGATCTCCCGTTCGCGGTGGGTGAGCTGGGGAAAAGGCTCGGCCTGGGAGCGGTCTCTGGCGAAAAAGGCCAGGACGCGCTCAGCAATGCCGGGGCTGAAGATGGTACCGCCCTCGGCGACGGTGCGAATTGCCTGCACAGTGGCGTCGCCCTCCGCGCCTTTGAGCAGGTAGCCACGCGCACCGGCGCGCATGGCCGCGAAAACAGTCTCGTCCTCGAGCATCGAGAGGATCAGGATGCCTGTTCCCGGCCGGGCGCCCGTGATCTGCCGGGTCGCTTCGATGCCATTCACGCCCGGCATGTTGATGTCCATCAGGATCACGTCCGGGGCCAATTCGGCGGCGAGGGCGATTGCCCGGGCTCCGTTGGCAGCCTCGCCCACAACCTCCAGGTCGGGTTCGGTGGCGATCAGAGTCTTCAGGCCAAAGCGAAAGACAGGATGATCGTCGGCGATGAGGATTTTCATGGCCCTACCCCCGGCAGCCATGCCCGCACGCGCGTCCCGCCGCCGGGTCCCCTGCCCACTTCCAGGCGGCCGCCCACTTCTTCGGCCCGCTCTCGCAGCGAGTGCAAGCCCACGCCGGCATGAACGGTCGCGGGCAGGCCCCGGCCATCATCGCTGATGTCCACAACCAGTCGCTCCTGTTGCATTTCCAGGCGCACCACGCATCTTCTGGCCTGAGCGTGCTTGACCACGTTGTTCACTGCCTCCTGGACGATGCGGTAGGCGGCCAACTCGACAGCCGCGGACAAGGGCGGCAACGGGGCCGGGGTGGCAAGCGTGATCTGAAGGCCGTCCGGCAGCGCGTCTCGAGCCGGGTTCACTTCCCACTCCTGGCGCAGGGCCTCGGCCAAACCGAGATCGTCCAATGCCGGCGGACGCAGGCCGTAGATCAGGCGACGAATACCGGCGATGGCCTCCTGCGATTGGGTCTTGAGGTGGTGCAGCAGCCATCGGGCCAGCTCAGGATCGCGGTCAAGCAGTTTGTCGATGGCGTCGAGGGTGAGGGACTGACTGGCGAGCTGCGGCCCCAGGCCGTCGTGCAGGTCGCGACGGATGCGGCGGCGCTCTTCTTCGCGGGCGCTCACCAGCCGCTGCCGGGCGCGACGCAGGTCGGCAGTCAGGCGGACGCTGTGGACGGCGGCGCCGGCCTGGATGGCGATGTCGTTCAACAGCTGCTTCTCCGCCGGCGTGAACGGTTCATCCGCAGCGCGCTGGGCGACGATCAGTTCACCGATCCTCTCGCCTTGATGGGCAAGCGCCAGATGTAAGGCGGGTTCTTTGGGCAGGCCATAGGCGGCGGTGAAATGGCCATCTTCGCCAGGGTTTGCCAGCGATATAGCGGCATATGGCAGCTTGAGCGTTTGGGCAATCGTTTCTGTAAGCGTGGGCAAGACGGCTTCTGGCAGCAAGGTCTCGCCGATGCGTTCGCTCAGCCCGGCCAGCACCTTGTAAGGGTCATCGCGCTCGCCGTAGATCAAGTGGTTGACGCCACGTTGCAGCCACTGGCGCAGCGGCTCAAAGAGGACGGCGATCAGCCCGGTGGCAAGGAGCGAAAGGAGGAAACCAGCGCGCTCATGAAGTAATTCGCTCAGATAGCCTACGACCAGGACGTAAACAGCGACGATGAACAGGGTGAGTGAGCCGTAGACCAGCGTCCGGTTGATGATGATATCGATATCGAACAGATGGTAGCGCAGAATGGCAATGGCGATGGAAGCCAGAAAAAGGATCTGGGCGGTGGCGGCCAGCAAAAAGGTGATAGAAAAGGCCGTGCTGGCAACACCAAAGCGAAAGACCGACACAAAGGCCATGACTCCTGCCGGCGCCAGCAGGCCAAAACCCCACAACACCCATTTGATCTGCTGTCGCTCCCCCGTTGGCGCGGCGCGATAACGCAGAAGCAATGAAATCAACCCAGCAAGCAAAAGGAGCGGCAATAACAGGCCGGCGATGCCAATCGTGGGGGCGATGATGGGCTGCAAGGGCCTGAGCGCGGGGACGAACAAGGGGTTGACGGTAGGCGAGAAGATCTTGATTTTGCCGGGGGTGGCCAGGATTTCCAATGCCACACCGATGAACTTGAGGCCGGCGACCACCGGGACAGCGCGCGCCCACCGGGGAGGATGGACGCGCCCGGTGGGGAACGTCAACATCAAGTAGGCCAATGCCGGCCCCACCAGGCCGGCGTTGAATAAAATGATGGACTCCACCGCCAATGCCGTCGGGACGGGCGCGCCCAAATCGACATGGAATTGCGCCGCCACACCGCCAAGGGCGATCAGAATCAGGAAGCGACCAACGACGTTGCCCGGCATCCGCCAGACGCCCAAAGCGCCGACCAGCAGGATGGCAGGCGCGATGAACAGCCCGAACCAGAGGCGGATGAACAAGTTCTGCCCAACCAATCCCAGCGCAGTGGGCTGGGCGAGCAAGTTCAGGACCAGGGCCACAATCGCCAGCGCGCCGAGGAACGCCAAGACGCGAAAGAGACTATCCAGTGGGTCGAGGCGCGCGGTCGAGGTTCGAGGCAAAGAGGCCGTCCGATTGAGGGGCGTCATCAAATGAAATTATAGGACACGGCGCGCAATTCGCAACCACTCCACTCACCTCACATGCACGCGCCCGATACCGAAGCCGAACAGGTGCGGCACGAAGTCTCGCAGAATGGGCCAGCGGAGGAAACCCGGCACCCGGAAGGGGGGCCTGTCCGGGTCGAGCGCGCTGGCGATCAGGTTTTCCTGAAGGGCGTTGACGAACGCCTGAGTAATCCGCGTTGGCCACTCACGCCGGCGTTGCACGCGGGCCAGATCAGGCTCGGTGACGCGCCCGGCTTTGAGCGGGCCAGCTAACTCATTGGCGGTTGCCACCGCATCCATCACCGCGTAGTTGATGCCGTTGCCGCCGACGGGTGACATCACATGCGCCGCGTCGCCGATGAGCAGCAGGCCGGGCTTGTGCCAGCGCGGCAGTCGGTCGGCAGCGACAGAGAGAAACGCGACATCCTTCCAATCCTTGATCAGATCAACCCGATCCGCCAGGGCGGGATCAAGCTCGGCGATGGAACGGCGCAATGCCTCGACGCCTGCCTCGCGCAGTTTTTGATACGTGCCTTTCAGGATCACGTACCCCAACTGCCACTCCTCGCCCCGATCCAGTTTCACCAGGGCGTGGCCGCGCCCGAAGCGGCCCATGCCGCCTTCGCCGTCGCTGGCCTTGCGCGGCAGGCGCAGCCAGACGATGTCCATCGGCGGCGAGGCTTTGATGGCTTCAAAGCCGGCCAGTTTGCGGAGGCGCGAGAAGCGACCGTCCGCGCCCACCGTGAGCAACGCCCGCACTTCGTGGACGCCACCCTCGCCGCGGTAGCGGACTCCCCCTACCACACCCTCGTCTTCGATCAACTCGTCCACCATCGCGCCCATTACCAGTTGAAAGTTGGGATAGCGCCCGGCCTCGGCGGCGATGAAGTCCAAAAACTGCGCCTGCGGCATCATGGTGATGAAAGGGAACTTGGTTTTCAGGCGGCCCAGGTCGGCGACCGGAACCGACCCCATCGTGGTAGGCGCCGTCATCGTCCGCATCTTGGCATGGGGCAGTTGCAGCAGGCGGTCGGCCAACCCGATCTCGTCCATAATCTCCATGATGGAGGGATGCAGGGTGTCGCCGCGAAAGTCGCGGTCGAAGTCCTTGTGCATCTCCAGCAACATCACCGGGACTTCTTTGCGCGCGAGCAGGAGCGAAAGCACCGCTCCCGCCGGGCCGCCGCCCACCACCACACAGGTTGTTTCGTGTTGATGTTGCATTGGGGCGTTCATCCTTGCCTTATCTTCCGGCGAAGGGCCTCATACGCCAGCACGGGCGAGAGCATCACCACCTGCCCCACGGCCATCACGACCAGCGCGCCGCCGAATGGACTTTGGAGGAGTTGAATTTCGGGTGGAGCGCCTTCGATGGGCATGGTCGTTTATCTTGTGTTCGGGCCTGTCCCGAGAATGATACTCGTCCCCGGCAGGAGCGGGGAGTCAACGCGGCGCACATTCACGCACCCGGCTGTGACCAGCCAGCCTTTCACCGTCTCATATTCCCAGATGTGGCCATTGAGTAGGTGAAAATAACTGAGGCTGAGGAGTTCTTTGGTGGCGTTGGCCGTTGGTGTGGGCGCCTGCCCGGCTAATTGTTCGATGACCACCAGCAAGCCTCCGGGGTTTAGCGATTTGACGGCTTTGCTCACCAACATTTGATTCTGCTCCTCAGAGAAGCCGTGGACAATGTTGAACAATAGCGCCACATCGTAGCCTGCGCCGAGTTCGTCGGTGAGGAAGTTGCCCATCTGCAAAGTCACCCGCCCGGTCATGCCAGTGGCGGTCAGGCTGGCTTCAGCCGCCTTGAGCGCTTCGGGCGAGTCGAACACTGTCGCCGAGAGTTTGGGATAACGCCGGCAGAAAGCGATGGCGTAGCGTCCGTGCCCACCGCCAATGTCGAGCAAGCGCCGTGCGCCGTTGGGCACGGGCACATGCTTCAAAATTTCATCGCCCGCAAAGTTGGCAATCGCCACCATCCATTCCTGAAACGAGCGGGAGGTTGTTGGCTGAGACTCAATCCATTCGTACAAATTCAAAGGCGGCTGGCCTGTCCGCAACGTCTCTTCGAGTGTATCCATCAATTCAAACAGACTGACGGCCCAGAAATCAAAGCCGGCGCCAAAATTGCCCGAACGCTGGAGCATCCACTTCGTCGTCATGGGCGTGTTGGTGTATTCGCCGTTTTGTTCACGCACGTAACCGATGGCGGCGAGGGCTGATAACAGCACCTGCATCCCGCGCGCATTCGCAGGAATTTTTTGCGCGAGAGCCTCCGGCGTCAGCGGCCCATCGGCCAAAGCCTCGAATACGCCCAGGCGCACAGCGGCTACGACCACCCTCAGCGCAATCCCGCTCCAAATGTCCAGCACGGGCGCTGGCCCGGCGTTGAACGTATAAAAGAGGGTGCGCTCGAGAAAATTAGGTCGAATGGGCATGGACGATCTTCTTATTGCAACCCGAGCCAGCCCAGCACCGTGGCCGGCAGAATGATGATGGCGTCGAGCAGGAACAGCGGCGCGAGGAAATCCTTGGTCTGCACGCCGTACGCAACCCAGCCAGCCAACTGAGCCAAACACGCCAAGGCCACCACCCACAACGCCCACCATTGCCCGTCGCGAAGAGCGAACCATGCGACGCCCACATGAAAGATGCCGAACGCGAGCCACATCATGCAGGTGAGGTCGAGGGCCGGTCGTGTGCTGAAGCCGGCTGTGCCCGTCTTGCGGCTGAGGAACGGAATGACCAAGCCAACCAGCACGTTCAGCCCGCCGTAGATCAGAAAAAGAATCACGGAGATGCCCAAGGGGCTGAGCCAGTGAAACACAAAAGCGGGTTGCTTCATGAGGTTGCCTCCGAACAAGTTTCAGAAACCATGCTTATCCGTTTCGAGCCAGCCAAACTTGACTCTCCACCAGCACAATCGCAGAAACAATGATGATGACGACCAACAGGATGATGCCCTTGCCCACCACAGGCGTGTTGCCCAGCAACGGGATGTTGTGTCCCGGCCCGATGGCAAATATCAAACCAGCCAGTGCCATCGCCAAAGCAGCGCGCGGGGTGCGCCCCAGCCACCAGCCCGCCAGACCGCCAACGGCTGCTGCCGTGAGCAACAATTCAAGGACAACGCGGGCAAACACAATCCATCCATTACTGCCATCAATGATTGCGCCCGTGCTGATGTTGAGCGGCGGCGGGCGCAGTTGGGCGAGAACAATCGCGGGAGTTAAGGTCGCGCCCACGAGGGCCATCACCGCCAGCGCCGTCCACGGGCGAGGGGGCAACCCGGCTTTGATTTCGGCATACGCCCAGCCCACGGCCAGCCCGCCCAGTGCGGCGATGACCAGACCCGGCGGCAGGATGAACCAGATGGGCCTGATCCAAAAGTGATGGATGGTGAGAAAGACCAGCAAGCCAGCGAGGCTAGAGAGCAGGCCAGCGATGAGGGAGGGGTTCATAGCTTTATCTTTCATTCTCCATTACCTTCTTCAGCCGTATCAAATCGTCCTTCAACAGTTTCTCTCCCGCTCGCGCCACCAGCGGCTCCATGAACTTGAAGAAACCGAAGAAGCCTTTCGTTTCGCCTTCCACGTCCATCGTCAGGCGCGTGTCGTCGCCAACCGACTCGAAGTGATAGTGCATCACCAAATCATAGGGGCCAGAGACACTTTTGTAGCCCCACTCGCGATCGGGTTCATATTCGACCACTTCGCCGATGCTCTCGTAGTTTCGCCCCAGCCATTTGCCCACATGCCGGCCTTGCGCACCAACTCGCATCGGGCCGGGGGTGATCTGTGTGTTCTGAATGGTGGCCGCTTGCCACTGCGATTGATTCTCGAAATTGGCGACAAAGCGAAACACCTCGGCGAGCGGGCGATGAATGAGGGTGCTGACTTGGGATTTCATGTGCCTGTCTCCTTGGAGAAATTCAGGGCGCGTCCGCAATGGCTGACACGAGTGAAGGTGATGGTTGCCAGAAGGCTACGGCTATGGCCGCGTGTAACCCGAGCACACCGACGACGATGGTGAACAGCAGGATTGGAAATGAGAACGCGCCAACCGCGCTTGTCGCCCCCTGGAGAAGTGACAGGAGGCCCGCGATGGCGAACCAAGCCGCCAGCCAGCGGGGAAACGCAGCCAACCCGAACCCAACTGTGGCAACCAGTAACCAGCCCATACCTGCCAGGAAGTCGCCCACGACGAAGTGCGCGCTGATGAGCGCGTAGAGCGTGAGCATGGAGGGCAGGAGCGCCGCTTGCTGGGCGGGTGCGGCGCTGGCATACTGTTCGGCGAGGGTGCTTATGCCGACGAGGCGCATTACGCCGCCAAGCACACCAGACAGCAATCCGACGCCGCACGCGGCGATCAACAATGAGCGGATCGGCGCCCGATTTCTTAAACTGACCGCTATGATCAACAACGCCCCGCCCATCATCGCCCAACCCAGGGCATCGAGTGAAGTGAAAACGCGATATATCACCGGCACACGCACCGCCTGCAGAAGTTCACTGTATTCTGCGCCCAGCGCGTTGTCTGAAGCTGCAAAGCCGATACCGCCAATGAAGACCCCCAACAGCGCCAAGCCGACCAGCACCATCACCAGTGCCCAGCGCGACAAGAAGCGCAGCCAGCGCGCGGTCATTTTATTGGTTTGTTCGAGAGGTATTGTGGTCATTTTGAAAGTTCTCCATTTCTGATAGCAAAGGTGAGTTACACGTTTAGTCATGCATCGCTCTATCGCAACCCGATCCAGCCGAGTATTACAACGGGCAAGAGCAGAACGGCCGGAATCCACATGAAGGGTGGCAGATCGCCAAGTGTGGGCGACGCGCCCGCCTGCCAATAGAAGCGTAGTATCAACCACCAGTAGGGGAGCAGGGCGGCGCTGGCCAACGCCAGCGCTCCCAATGCCCATTTGCTCCCGCGACGCAGGCCAAACCAGACCAATGAGATGATAAGAATTCCCGCCGCTGTCAGCATTCCGCTAAACATCGTATACGTGATGCTCCTGAACTTGATCAGCTGTGGATTGCTTTGGCGCAGATTCTCGGGTGTGTCGCCGAATACAACCGTATCGGTTCGGTTTGACATGATGAGAAGCTTGCTGCCCACAGGCGCATCCATCGCAATCGGTCCAGCGACACCAATGAGAAGATAGAGAGCGCCTTGCACAATCAATAGCGCCGCGCAGATTCCAAGCGGGCTGAGCCAACGAAAGTTGGATTTGGGTTGAATGTTCATTTTCATCCTTTGCTCAGGTGAGGGTTCCCCATACAATGACGATGAGGATGACTTGAGGCACGCCAAAAAGGGGGCCATATGGCAACTCAAAACCGTACCAGAAGATGGCGCTGACACCCAATAAGATGAGTTGGAGTACTGCCCCCTCCAAACGCATGTTCCACAACCAAAAGGCTGAGAGGAATTTGAAAGCGCTGATCGAGACGAATATCAGCCCCGCAACAATCAATGCTGGAATGCCCAATTTATCAAAGGGACCGAATAGCGCCCGGATCCCTGCAATTGGCATCAACTCTCCGTGGATTTGTGCGTAGCGGAGCGTCCACAGTACTCCAAAGGTCGAGATCAACGCGTCAATAAGCAGAATAACGAGCAAGGCCACGAGGGCGGGTGATTTCATCTGGTTTTCTCCTTCCTATAGCACTTTAGATAAATGACTAGCACTCAGTGCAATTCACTCATCCCAAACCGATCCAGCCGAGCAATGTTGCCACCGGCATGAGCACGAGCGGCAAAAGGAACACAACCGGCGGCAAGTCGAGGCCGAGCGGGATTCCTTTTTGCACGAAGGGCGCGGCCACAAAGAACCAACCGGCGAGCGCGGCAACGTTGGCGAACACCACCGTCCAGAACGCCCACGCCTCACCGTTGCGCACGCCGAACCAGACGAGCGCCACTTGAAAGATGCCGAAGGCGAGCCACAGCCCCACACGGACGTACATCGTGTACATATCCACCTGCACCAAAATGGGGTCGCTCACCAGAATTTCGCGCAGGTCGCGCCCAAAGAGCAACGAGTCCATTCGCCCAGAAAGTATGATGCCGCCGTCGGCGTAATCGGCGCGGCGCTCCATAATGCGATGATTGATGGCGAAGACAAGCAGGGCCACGAATATTGTCAGCGCACCCTGGGCGAGAAACAAACTGACACTGACCCCCAACGGGCTGAGCCAACGAAAATCGGAAGCAGGTTGAGTAGTCATGGTAACTTCCTGAATGTCACAGCATGATCAATGCCCGATGAATGCCTTTCAAGTTGAACGGCAATTGCTTCCACGAATCACCATGGTCAGTCGAATGCCACACATCCCCGTTGCTCAGGCCAGCGTAAAGATGGCCGGGCGCATTGGGATCAGTGATGAGCGCATAAGCCATGTAGTCGAGCGGTTGAGGCAAACCACCACTCAGTTTCTGCCAGGCCGCGCCGCCCACCGAGCGGAAGATGTAGGCGTTGGCTTTGCCGTCCACGTGCGCGGCGGGGATGGGCTGAGTCCAACTGGCGAAGTTGGGCGAAGCGGAGACATACCAGATTTCGGGGCGAGCGGGGTCAGCGGCGCAGGCCCAACCGTAGCGCCGATCCAGGCCCTCTTTGGGTTGCCGCCACGTCACCCCGCCATCCCGGCTATACGCCGCGCCCGCGCCTGTGCCGCCGCCTTCATAGACCCAATCGCCGTTGGTGGCGTGAAAAGCGAGGGAATGACAATCGCGCAGGGCGCCGGGGCGATGCCCCTGCCAGGTCTGGCCGCCATCGCCGGAACGCAACACCGCGCCTGCTTCGATGCCAATCATGATGACGTTGGCGTCAGTGGGCGAGAGCGCGATGCCTTGAATGTATGCGCCCAAGTCCGACTCGGCCGGTGAGCGCCACCACCACGAGCGGGCTTTTTGGAATGGCTCGATTTCGGCCCACGTTCCCCCGCCATCGTGCGAGACGAACATGGCCGGTGGCTTGGTTCCGGCGTAGAGCGTGCCGACCTGAGTCTTGCTCACGGCTAATGCTTTCACGATGCGACCCGCAAGGCCAGCGGCGGCCCAGGTTTGTCCTGCATCACTTGAGCGCAACACCCCGCCCCCGCGCGTCCCGGCATAGGCCACGCTCGGATTGAGCGGGTCAGCGGCGAGGCAGGTCAACGCTTGATCCGACAACAGATGCGTGACGTGCCAGTGGTCGTCGTGTTGAGCGGCGCGGGCGAGGCCCTGACCGGTAGTGGCGAGAAGGACTTTGGTATTCATATTACGGCAGCGCGCGCAGGTATTCGTATATCCCGGCCAACTCGTCATCGTCCAGGTTCCGATAATTCTTCCACGGCATGACCGAGGAGAGTTCATGGCCAGAAGGGTCCGTGCCGGTGCGAATGGTGGTGATGAATTGTGCCTGCGTCCAGCCTTTCAGCAGACGCAAGGATGGCCCGACCGGATTGAGGCCGCCGGGTTTGCCGCCGTTGTAATCTGGGCCGTGGCAGAAATCGCAATCGTTGTACGACAAGACATACTTTCCGAATTCAGCGGTGGGGCCTTTGGGCGGCGCGGTCACCACACCCTCAATCGGCCCCGGCGAGGGCGGCACCAAATTTGCGCCGACAAAAACAGCCAGCAGGAGATTGGGATAATCCCCCTCTTTTCGTGTGCTGGGCACAGCGGGCTGACTGCGCAGGTAGGCGATGATGGATTGAATGTCGTCGTCGCTCAGGTGGCGCACCGGCAGGTTGGACATGGCGACGAGGCGCCGCCCGTTCCGATCCACGCCCTGGCGGATGACGCGGAAGATTTCGCCGTCGCTCCAATCCTGCAACGGCCCGCCGGGAGTCAGGTTGAAAGAAACCAGTTCGCCAATCGGCACCGGGCTATCAAGGCCGACATCCCGCCCGCCGCTCAGCGGCAAGGCATCGTTGGGCGAATGACAGCCCGCGCACAACGACAGGGCGATATGTTCGCCGCGCGCCAGCTGTTCCGGCGTCCCGGCGACGGTGAGCGCGGGGGCGGGGTCAAACGGCGGCGGGACGTAAATCATCCACAAGCCGCGTCCGACGACAACGCTCACGGCGGCAAGAACCAGCGTGAGCAGACCGGAGACGACAACGCCTGCCCACTTCACCGAGGCGCGTTTGGCTCGCCACGCGCGCCACGCCAACCAGACAAAGAAAAGGGTTAGAGCAAAGATAGCCAACCAGGCAAAAATGTTTGCGGTCATCGTCCACCTCTCGCAGGCAGTGATGACGCCACTCTAGCACCGCCGCCGTCCCCTTGTCATGAGGCCGGCGCCCCGACTTTCCGGGGACGTTTTGTCCCGCTGCCAATCGCAGCCCCATCCGCGGGTACAGCGAACGCCGCCGCGGATGGGGCTACTCGCGACTCACAATCTCACCCCACGATAGCAGTCTCAGTGCCGTTCCGTCGCCATCCGTCCTTCCAGCCGGCCTTGCAGCCATTCGGAGAGGATGGTCAGCACCCAATACATGGCCGCAGCCAGCAGGAACATCTCCATGAAGGCGCTGTCTTTGCGGGCGAAACGGTTGGCCCGGTAGGTGATCTCCCACACACCCATGATCGAGACCAGCGAGGAGTCCTTCTGCATGGCGATGAACTGGTTGCCGGCCGCCGGCAGGATGACGCGAAAGGCCTGGGGCAGCACCACCAGCCGCAAAGTCTGGACGCGACTGAGACCGAGCGCCGCCGCCGCCTGCCATTGGCCGCGACTCACCGACTGGATGCCGGCGCGGAAGATCTCAGTCATGTAGGCGCCATAGTTGAGGCTAAGCGCCAGGACGCCCGACTGGATGGCGCTGAGAATAAGCATCTCGCCCACGCGCTCATAACCCATCAGCTTGAGTTGTTGCCCCACCTGCGGCAGGCCCAGGTAGATGATATAGATCTGAATCAGCAAAGGGGTGCCACGGAAGAGGGAAACATAGAACCCCGAAATGCCCTGAAACGCCGCCCGCGGCGACAGCCGCATCAGCGCGCCCACCAACGCTAACAACGAGGCGACCACGATCGAGATCAGCGAAACGCTGATTGTGACCCCAATCCCCAGCAGCACGAAATTGGTGTGTTCGAGGATGTAGCCGAAATCGACGTTGAGCAACGACAGGATGGCGCCGAGGATGGCAAACAACACCACCCAGGTGGCTGCCACCCAGATGCGGTGCAGCAACTCGTCACGCTCCTTCTCGGCCATGATCTGCCGGGCGTATTGGGCGTGAACCTGGCTCTGGTCGAGGGGATCGCCGCCCTTTCCGCCAGGCGACATGGTTGGATTGGCAGTTGCCATAGCTCCTCCGGGGGTCAACTCGGTTCGGTGTGTGTGGGTGGTGGAAGAAAACAGTTGGGGCGGGCCGTAGCCCGCCCCAACTGCAAAGCTCCTGTTACTGCTTCAATCCGGCAATGTCGAATCCCGCCGCGGCCCCGGCCAGATCGACGCCGTAGTACTTCTCCGAAAGCTGTTTGAGGGTGCCGTCTTTGTGCATCGCCTGCAAGATCTCGGTCACTTTGGCCCGGAAGGCGGCGGTGTCCTTGGGCGCGCTCTTGTCGATGGCCCCGGCCAGATACTCGAAGTAGACCGGGTCGCCCAGCTGCTTCAGCGGCAGCCCATCGTTGATCACGCCCTGACCGGTGGGCAGGGCCGTCAGCACTGCATCCAGGCGCACACCGTCGCCCAAGGCCAGGTCCTGCAGGGCGGGGGTGTCGGTGTCGTAGCCCATGATCTCGGTGTCCTTCACCACGAAGTCGATGGTCTCGCCGGGGATGGCCAACGAGCCGTCGAGATAGGCTTCGTAGGTGCAACCGGCGCACACACCCACCTTCTTGCCGGATACATCCGCCGGTTGGCCGTAGCTGGTGTTGTCCTTGTGGACGAAGAAGGCGGCGGGGGTGGTGTAGTAGGGTTGGGTGAAATACAGTTTTTCCATCCGCTCCGGCGTGATCGTCATCGAGCCGATGCTCAGGTCCCAGCGGCCCGACCAACTGCCGCCGGTGATCAGCGTCCAGTCGGGGGTGACGAAGCAGACTTCGACGCCCATGCGTTTGGCGACCTCGGCTGCCACATCGATATCGAAGCCCTTGAACTGATTGGCCGCCCGCTCCTCGCCCTTGCACTTGCTATCGGCCGGCGGCTGCACGCCCTCCACCAGCTCCGATTGCGGCGGATAGGCCGGGTCAGTCGAGACGCGCAAGATGCCGCGCTGCATCACTTCGCCCAGCAGATCGTTGGTAGCAGATGGGGTTGCTGCGCCGCCACAGGCAGCGGCAATGGCGGCGACGACGACCAAAACGATAACGACAAAAAAGATACGATACTTCATGAAAATCCTCCTTTTGAGTGAGAGTTGGGGTTCCGGGTTCCGGGTTCCGGGTTCCGGGTTCCGATGACGGCGCCGGGGGTTTGGCGAGGGATGATAGGCGGGGAGGAAGCTGGGTGGTCTGGAAAAGTGGATGATACTCCTTGCACTCGGCTTTCGTCAAAGGGGTGTTGGCCTCGCGGAGTGGTGGGCCTGGCGCCGGTCAGAGCGGCGCGATCGCGTGATCACGGCCATCTCGCTGCAAAAAGTGGGCGACGAGCGTCTGAAAATGATGGACGCCATTTTCGCGCGCGACCGAAAAGCGCCCTTGATCATAACTGCGCGAGTGCAGGTTGCGCTGCACCGCCTCGCAGATCTCGACGTCCTCGCGTTGGACTTCGTCGCTGAAGGCGATGGATTGCTGCATACTCTCCCAGCCAGGGCCGCTGCCGGGCTGATGGAAGTACCACTCGAAGATCGTCAGCGTGCGTTCGTGGTCGAGCGGGACGATGATGTTGATCTGCATGTTGTCGGGGTAGAAGTTGAGCATCAAGTTGGGGAAGACCCAGTAATACAGGGCTTCCTGCTCGCCTTCCACGCGCAAGTAACGACGGTCGCGGCCGGGGATGTCGCCGGCAGGCAGGGGGCGGATGGGGGCGTGCTGCTGCGAATAGGTGGGGAAGGTCTCCACCTGATAGTGCTCATAGTCGATCTCGCGATAGAGGCCAGGGTGAGCGATGGGGATGTGGTAGCCCTCCAGATAGTTATCGATGTAGACCTTCCAGTTGCAGGTCACCAAATAATCGCGGCGCTCGACCGGCTGCATTTGGTCGATGCGAAAGCCGGCGCGAGCGATCTGGCCGGGGATGTCGCCCAGATAGGAGGCGAAGGGCGGGGCGGTCGGGTCGAGGTTGGCGAAGACGAACGGTCCCCATTCGCACACTTGCACCGCCTGTAGCCGATAGTCCTCCGCCCGCCAGTTCTCCACCCCCTCGAATTCCGGCGCCCGCAGCAGCCGGCCGTCGAGCGCGTACAACCAGCCATGATAGCGGCATTGCAGGCTCTTGCGGTTGCCCTTGCCCACGGCCACGCACCCGGCCCGGTGCAGACAGACGTTGAAAAACCCACGCAGCACCCCATCCTGCCCGCGCGTGATCACCAGCGGCTCGCCGTAAAGGTCATAGGTGAAGAAATCGCCCGGCCGCTGCACCAGGTTAGCCGCGCCAACCCATTGCCAGGTGCGGAAGAAGATGCGCTCCTTCTCCAGCGGCAGGATGGCCGGGTCGGTGTACCAGGCCGAAGGCAGCGTGTGGGCGCGAGCCAAAACCGGTTCAGGGGCGAAATCGGTCAGGTCGGGCATGGGGAGGAAGTGCGGATTGTGGATTGCGAATTGCGGATTGCGGATTTGGCGTCGATTATTGGTTACTGGTTATTGGTTACTGGTTACTGGTTACTGACCAGATGCCGTTGGTTTATTTATGGTCAAGTAAAGTAGGCATGGAAACTGGTTGAACAATGGTTGAGCGTGTGGCAAAATGAGCGTCGGCCATAGACGTATGGCAGCAACTACAGCCAAGTC